>JAATFO010000035.1 GCA_015655145.1 Enterobacterales bacterium
AATCTTCCAGTGGTGCAGAGCGCAGAAAAAGCCCCCGGAAGATCAACTTCCGGGGGCTTTTTTTTTACGTTGCGCATGGCATAACCGATTCAAAAACACATTTTGCCCACGCGCAGACAGGGCAGAGAAGAGGACTGGAAAGATGTTAGATAATACCCGCTTACGCATAGCGATGCAGAAGTCAGGCCGTTTAAGTGAAGATTCACGCGAACTCCTGGCGCGCTGTGGGATTAAAATTAACTTACAACAACAGCGACTGATCGCATTTGCCGAAAATATGCCCATCGATATTATGCGGGTGCGCGACGACGATATTCCGGGGCTGGTGATGGACGGCGTGGTGGATCTCGGTATTGTCGGTGAAAATGTGCTGGAAGAGGAGTTACTGGCTCGCCGGGCACAAAATGAGGATCCGCGCTACTTCACCCTGCGTCGCCTCGATTTTGGCGGATGTCGGCTGTCGCTGGCGATGCCGGTTGATACCGAGTATACCGGCTTACAATGTCTGCAACATGCCCGCATTGCCACATCCTACCCTCACCTGTTAAAACAATACCTTGATAAACAAGGCATTGCATTTAAATCCTGCCTGCTTAACGGTTCAGTTGAAGTCGCGCCACGCGCGGGTCTGTCTGACGCCATTTGCGACCTTGTTTCTACCGGCGCCACGCTGGAAGCTAACGGCCTGCGCGAAGTGGAAGTGATATACCGTTCTAAAGCCAGCCTGATCCAGCGTGATGGCGAAATGCCGGCAGCGAAACAAGAACTGATTGATAAACTGATGACGCGGATTCAGGGAGTGATTAAAGCCCGCGAGTCAAAATACATCATGCTGCATGCACCCAGTGAACGTCTGGAAGAAGTGATTGCGCTGTTACCAGGCGCAGA
Organism: Enterobacterales bacterium; assembly: GCA_015655145.1. Lineage (GTDB taxonomy): Bacteria > Pseudomonadota > Gammaproteobacteria > Enterobacterales > Enterobacteriaceae > JAATFO01. Next base: position 889 of record JAATFO010000035.1, read on the forward strand.
ACGTCCTACCCTATTGCCACTGGCGGGCGATAAAAGCCGCGTCGCCATGCATATGGTGAGCAGTGAAACGCTGTTCTGGGAAACCATGGAAAAACTGAAAGCGTTGGGCGCCAGTTCGATTCTGGTGCTCCCCATTGAAAAGATGATGGAGTAACGCCATGCATAGCTTTAATACCCTTATTGACTGGCAACAGTGCAGTGCGGAGCAACAACAGGCTCTGCTGATGCGCCCGGCGATTTCCGCTTCCGCCAACATCAGCCAAACCGTGCAGAGCATTCTTGACCGGGTCAAAACCGAAGGCGATGAGGCATTGCGCTACTACAGCGCCACCTTTGATCACACTCAGGTTGACACCTTGCGAGTCAGTGCAGAACAGATCGCCGCCGCCAGTGCTCGCCTGGGCGATGATATCAAACAGGCAATGGCCGTGGCTGTCGCCAATATCGAAACATTTCATGTGGCGCAAAAACTGGCCACTGTCGATATTGAAACCCTGCCGGGCGTGCGCTGTCAGCAAGTGACGCGCCCGGTGCAAGCCGTCGGCCTGTATATTCCTGGTGGTTCCGCCCCGCTGTTCTCGACCGTGTTGATGCTGGCAACACCGGCACGCATCGCGGGCTGCTCACGCGTGGCGCTCTGCTCCCCGCCGCCAATAGCCGATGAGATCCTGTATGCTGCGCAATTATGTGGCGTAGAAGAAATATTCCAGGTCGGGGGAGCGCAGGCAATTGCCGCACTGGCCTTCGGCACAGCATCGGTGCCCAAAGTGGACAAAATATTTGGTCCCGGCAACGCCTATGTCACGGAAGCGAAACGTCAGGTGAGTCAGCGTCTTGAAGGTGCTGCAATCGATATGCCAGCCGGTCCCTCCGAAGTGATGGTGATTGCCGATGCCGCAGCCAGTGCCGATTTTATTGCCGCTGATTTGCTCTCGCAAGCGGAACACGGCCCCGATTCACAAGTCATTCTGCTCACCCCGTCGCGGGACCTCGCCGCCGCCGTAGCACGGGCGGTCGAAACTCAACTGACGTCGTTGCCGCGAGCGGATATCGCACGGAAAGCACTGTCAGCCAGCCGTTTGATCATGGTGCCTGACCTGGCGCACTGTGTGGCGATCGCCAATCGCTACGGGCCAGAGCACCTGATTATTCAAACCCGTGACGCACGCAGCCTGGTAGACAGCATTACCAGCGCCGGCTCGGTGTTTCTCGGTGACTGGTCGCCGGAATCGGCCGGTGATTACGCCTCCGGCACGAACCATGTGCTGCCAACATATGGCTACACCGCAACCTGCTCCAGCCTCGGTCTGGCTGATTTTCAAAAACGCATGACCGTGCAGGAACTGACGCCGCAAGGCTTTATGCGGCTGGCGCCAACCATTGAAATCCTTGCCGCAGCCGAGCACTTAATCGCCCACAAAAATGCCGTCACTCTGCGTGTTACCGCCCTGAAGGAGAAAGCATGAGTTTGAATGTTGAGGATCTGGCCCGCGCCAACGTGCGCGCGTTGACCCCTTATCAATCTGCCCGTCGCCTCGGCGGTAAAGGGGATGTCTGGCTGAATGCCAACGAATACCCGGAAGCCGTGCCGTTCACTGTGAATGCAACCGCACTGAACCGTTATCCGGAATGCCAGCCGCAAACCGTGATTGCGCGTTATGCCGCTTATTCGGGTTTGAACACTGATCAGGTGTTGGTGAGCCGCGGTGCCGATGAAGGCATTGAGCTGTTAATCCGCGCTTTCTGTGAGCCTGGAAAAGACGCTATTTTGTTTTGCCCGCCAACCTACGGCATGTATCACGTCAGCGCCGAGACCATCGGCGTGGCATACCGGACCATTAAGCTGCGGGAAAACTGGCAACTTGATCTACCGGCAATCGCAGCGCATCTCGATGGTGTAAAGCTGGTGTATGTTTGCAGTCCGAATAATCCTACCGGCAATCCGTTAAATCCGCAGGATATGCATCAGTTACTGGAGATCACCCGCGGCAAAGCGCTGGTCGTGGCCGATGAAGCATATATCGAGTTTTGCCCACAAGCCACGCTGGCGAGCTGGATTAACACTTATCCGCATTTGGTGATATTGCGCACGTTATCCAAAGCATTCGCCCTCGCCGGCTTGCGTTGTGGCTTTACTCTGGCGAACAACGCGGTTATCGCTCTGTTGCTCAAGGTGATAGCCCCTTACCCGCTATCAACCCTGGTGGCTGACATTGCCGCCCAGGCGCTAAGCGAACAAGGCATCGCTCAAATGCGCCAACACGTAACGGCACTGAATGACAATCGTCGTTATCTGCTCGATGCGCTGCACAGCTGTGACTGCGTTGAGCAAGTATTCGCCAGCGAGGCGAACTATGTACTCGCCCGCTTTAGCGCCTCGGACACGGTGTTTAAATCATTAAGTGATCAGGGCATTATCTTGCGTGATCAACATAAACAGCCCGGGCTCGCCGGATGCATCCGCATCTCTGTCGGCACCCGTCAAGAGTGCGAACGCCTGATAGCCGCACTGCAATCTTTACCCGGTATCACTCACTCCAGGGGGCAGGCATGAGCCAGAAAGTACTTTTCATTGATCGTGACGGCACCATCATTTCTGAACCACCACAAGATTTTCAGGTGGATCGCATGGATAAACTGGCGTTTGAGCCCGATGTCATCCCGGCGCTACTGGCGCTGCAAACAGCCGGGTTCAGGCTGGTGATGATCACCAATCAGGATGGTCTGGGTACCGGCAGTTTCCCTCAGACGGATTTTGATGGCCCACACAACCTGATGATGCAGGTGCTGACCTCCCAGGGTATCACTTTTGACGCTGTCCTGATTTGCCCGCATAAACCTGAAGATGCGTGCGATTGCCGTAAACCCAAAGTCAAGATGGTGGCGTCCTGGCTGGCGGACGGCGTGCTGGACAACGCCAACAGCTACGTGATCGGCGATCGTGCTACCGATATCGAACTGGCGCATAACATGGGCATTCAGGGCCTGCGCTACGCAAAAGATGGCCTGAACTGGAACGCCATCAACCAACAATTAACGAAACGCGACCGTTACGCACACGTTGATCGCCAGACAAAAGAGACCCAGATTCATGTCGATGTCTGGCTGGACCGCGAAGGCGACAGCAAAATCAACACCGGTGTCGGCTTTTTCGACCATATGCTGGATCAGATCGCCACGCACGGCGGTTTCCGCATGAATATTGAGGTAAAAGGCGATCTCTACATTGATGATCACCACACCGTGGAAGACACGGGTCTGGCATTAGGCGAAGCCTTATTGAAAGCGCTGGGCGATAAACGCGGTATTGGCCGTTTCGGCTTTGTCCTGCCGATGGATGAGTGCCTGGCCCGCTGTGCGCTGGACATTTCAGGGCGTCCACACCTCGAATACAAAGCCGAATTTACCTATCAACGGGTTGGTGACCTGAGTACCGAGATGGTGGAACACTTTTTCCGTTCACTCTCTTATTCCATGGCCAGCACGCTGCACCTGAAAACTAAAGGGAAAAACGATCATCACCGGGTGGAAAGCCTGTTCAAAGCGTTTGGCCGTACCTTACGCCAGGCGATCCGCGTCGAGGGCAACACCCTGCCGAGTTCAAAAGGAGTGCTGTGATGAATGTGGTCATCCTCGATACAGGTTGTGCCAACCTTTCGTCGGTGATGTGGGCGGTACAACGTCTGGGTTACCGTCCACTGATTAGCCGTGATGCGGAAGTGGTGAAACAGGCGGATAAACTGTTCCTGCCGGGCGTAGGTACGGCGCAGGCGGCGATGGATCAGCTACGGGAGCGGGATTTAATCACGTTAGTGCAATCCTGTCGCCAACCCACGTTAGGCATTTGCCTGGGTATGCAATTACTCGCGTCCGGCAGTGATGAAAACGGTGGGGTGACGACACTCGGTATCATCGATCAGCCAGTAAAACTGATGCAGTCCCATGGTTTACCACTGCCTCATATGGGCTGGAACCAAATCACCGCACATGCGGGCCATCCGCTATTCCACGGCATTGAAGACGGTGCGTACTTCTATTTTGTCCATAGCTACGCCATGCCCGTCAACGCAAATACCATTGCACAATGTCACTATGGCGAACCTTTCACTGCGGCAGTGCAAAAAAACAACTTCCTCGGTGTACAGTTTCACCCGGAACGATCCGGGGCAGCCGGCGCCCAATTGTTGAAGAATTTCCTGGAGATGTAACGCTGATGATTATCCCGGCATTAGATTTAATTGAAGGCCAGGTCGTTCGCCTGCATCAGGGCGATTACCGTCAACAACGTGATTATGGCGACGCCCCGTTACTGCGACTGCGGGACTACCAGCATCAGGGGGCGCAGTTACTGCATTTAGTGGATCTCACTGGGGCCAAAAATCCGGCTGCCCGGCAAATTCCTTTGCTGAAATCGTTGTTAACCGGCGTCGATATTCCGGTACAGGTGGGCGGTGGCATCCGCAATACGGAAGATGTACGGGCATTGCTGAATGCTGGGGCGACGCGCGCCGTGGTCGGCTCAACGGCAGTTACCCAGCCGGAAGAAGTCCGACGCTGGTTTGCAACCTATGGCGCCGAGGCCATCGTACTGGCACTGGATGTGCGCATCGATCAGCATAACCGTAAAGAAGTGGCGATCAGCGGCTGGCAGGAAGCCGCCGGCGTGACACTGGAAGCGGTGATAGAGCAGTTTTTACCGTGCGGCCTGAAACATGTGTTGTGTACCGATATCTCCCGCGATGGCACCCTGCAAGGCGCGAACGTGGCGTTGTACCACGAAGTGGCGACACGCTATCCGCAGATTGCGTTTCAGTCCTCCGGTGGCATTGGTTCACTGGCGGATATCGCGGCACTACGCGGCAGCGGTGTCCAGGGGGTGATCGTCGGTCGGGCATTGCTCGAGGGTAAATTCACCTTAACGGAGGCCATTTCATGCTGGCAAAACGGATAATTCCTTGTCTTGATGTACGTGATGGCCAGGTGGTCAAAGGCGTGCAGTTTCGTCACCATGAAATTATTGGCGATATCGTGCCGCTGGCGCAACGCTATGCGCAGGAAGGCGCCGATGAGTTGGTCTTTTACGATATCACCGCCTCTTCCGATGGTCGGGTGGTGGATAAAAGCTGGGTGGCACGCGTCGCGGAAGTGATTGATATTCCATTTTGCGTAGCCGGTGGTATTACCTCAGCGGAAGAAGCGGCTCGCCTGCTCTCATTCGGCGCCGACAAAATCTCCATCAATTCACCGGCACTTGCCGATCCGGCACTGATTACCCGTCTTGCTGATCGCTTCGGTGTGCAATGTATTGTGGTGGGTATTGATACCTGGTTTGATGAGCAGAGTGGAAAATATCACGTGAATCAATACACCGGCGACGAACGTCGGACACGGGTGACACAGTGGGAAACCCTTGCATGGGTGCAGGAAGTACAAAAACGGGGTGCCGGAGAAATTGTGCTGAACATGATGAATCAGGATGGCGTACGCAATGGCTATGACCTGACACAACTGAAGAAGGTTCGCGAGGTTTGCACCGTTCCTCTGATTGCCTCCGGCGGGGCCGGGACCATGGAACACTTCCGTCATGCCTTCCAGGATGCCAATGTTGACGGTGCGCTGGCAGCATCAGTATTTCACAAACAAATCATTAATATTGGTGAACTTAAAACGTTCCTGATTAACAAAGGTGTGGAGATTCGCGCGTGTTAACTAAAGAACAACAGGACAAACTCGATTGGGTTAAAACCGATGGCATGATGCCTGTCGTGGTGCAACACTGCATTTCCGGCGAAGTACTGATGCACGGTTATATGAACCCGCAGGCGCTGGAAAAAACCCTCGCCGACGGTAACGTGACATTCTACTCGCGTACCAAACAACGCTTATGGACCAAGGGAGAAACCTCAGGGCACTTTCTTACCGTGGTCAGTATCACGCCGGACTGCGATAACGACACCTTATTGGTGCTGGCCAGACCCATTGGCCCGACCTGCCACCAGGGAACCACCAGTTGTTTTTCCCCGGCAGCGCCAGACTGGGTCTTTTTGTATCAGTTAGAACAATTACTGGCCGCGCGTAAACAGGCTGATCCTGAAAGTTCATACACCGCGCGCCTGTATGCCAGCGGTACCAAACGTATTGCGCAGAAAGTGGGGGAAGAAGGCGTAGAAACCGCCCTGGCGGCCACCGTGCATGATCGCCATGAACTCACCAATGAAGCATCCGATCTCATCTACCATCTGTTGGTATTATTGCAGGATCAGGACCTCGACCTGAGTGCGGTGATCAATAACCTGCGCGCACGCCATAAGTAGTTCACATCAGAGGCTCAGACGCCCGGTACACGCCTGAGCCACGTATCTGTAACCCATGCCCATAGCGGTCAGCGTTGCTCACGATAAGTCCTGATAATATGACCTCCAATGACTATCATCGTGCCGGTGATACCGCCGAGCACAACAGAAAAAATTAATACCAGTGCTTTTTGTGGACTATCACGCCGCACGGGAAAACTGGGTTTCATGATATAACGAAATGACTGCACATTTTCGGTCACTGCCTTTAGCCTCTTAATGGCAATTAAAGAACGCTGCGTCGCATAATAAAAATCATCCAACACCAGAGGTTTCGTTTTTTCATTTTGTACCATCGCACTCAGCGCTTTAGTACCCAGCAGGTAAAGGGTATCGTCAGACAAGAAATCTGCCTCTTGAAGTTGCAACGCGGTAATATTTGATGCTTCCGCAATTTTGAGTGCCTGTTTAATTACCTCAATGCGCTGTTGCTTTCGCTCTTCGGCAACCAGCTCCTGATTCGCCAGCGACTCCGTCAGCGCCCGTTGTTTCACCACCAAATTATGGTGCAAGTCATCAATGTAATCATTGACCGTTTCTTCATTGGTTAACTGAATATAATGTGCTAATTGAGATTGTGCCTCTTTAGCACTGTGATCAGTAAAAGACAGGTGCAAAGGATCATCACGCCCCACCACCACCTGATCAACCTTCAGCACCAGTGGCAACTCTAAATTCCGCAGTGATCCGGATAATGCAGAAACGGAAGCGCTAAACCTGTCAAAGAATTTTTTTTGCAAATCATCTATTGCGATTTTATCCTGCGGGAATTGCGCATATAACGTATCCAGCGCAGCATTATAATTGGCTATTTGCCCGGCGGCTGGCCGGGAAACAATAGCTTCCGACGTCCATTTTTCTTTTGCCAGAAAAATATAGGCAACCGCTAACAACATAAAAACAACAATCGTCGCAATGATGGTTTTTTTCCCCGCCCATAGCTGGGCAACAATATCAAGCATGTCGAGTTCATCATTATCATTATAAAAAGTCTGTCGTACAGCCGAAGGCGCTGGAGAATGTAATTCTTTATCATGGTCCATATTAGTTAATCGCTCAACACAAGATAAAATTAAAGTAGATAGTCCGACTCTGTGGTTAGCATTGCAGGCAGCCGGCAACAAGAAATACGATGCATATAATTATCAACAGGAACGGATAGACAGAATAAGGAGATATATCTTAAATAAGGTGGTGGTGAGCAGCCTCCCGCCAGGCGGGAGGCTGTGATATTATTCCAGCCACTCGGTATGGAATACGCCAGCTTTATCCGTACGCTTGTAGGTATGCGCACCAAAGTAATCACGCTGCGCCTGAATCAGGTTAGCCGGTAAAACGGCCGCGCGATAGCTGTCATAGTAGGCAATCGCCGCTGAAAGCGTCGGCGTCGGAATCCCATGCTGAACCGCATAAGCCACTACATCACGCAGTGCCTGTTGGTATTCATCGGCGATATTTTTGAAATACGGCGTCAACAATAAATTCGCAATATCTGCATTCTCACGATAAGCGTCAGTAATTTTTTGCAAGAACTGCGCACGGATAATGCAACCGGCACGGAAAATCTTTGCGATTTCGCCATATTGCAAATTCCAGCTATAGGTCTCGGACGCCGCTTTCAACTGAGAAAATCCCTGGGCATAGGAAACAATTTTCCCCAGGTAGAGCGCCCGACGGACTTTCTCAATAAACGCGCTTTTATCACCACTAAATGATTTTTCTTCCGGACCGCTAAGCACTTTCGAAGCAGCCACACGCTGAGACTTAAGCGAGGACAGATAACGAGCAAATACGGATTCAGTAATCAAAGACAACGGCTCACCCAAGTCCAGTGAACTCTGGCTGGTCCATTTTCCGGTCCCTTTGTTCGCTGCTTCATCCAGAATAACGTCAACCAGATAATTCCCTTCGTCATCTTTCCTGGTAAATATATCTTTAGTTATATCAATCAGGTAGCTGCTTAGCTCACCCTTATTCCATGCACTGAAGGTTTGCGCCAGCTCTTCGTTGTTCAAACCTGCTGCATTTTTCAACAAGTAATACGCTTCAGCAATCAACTGCATATCACCGTATTCAATCCCATTATGCACCATTTTGACATAGTGACCCGCGCCATCTGGCCCAATATAGGCCACACACGCTTCACCTTCAGCACGCGCCGCAATCTTATTCAGAATAGGAGCAACCAATTCATACGCTTCTTTCTGTCCGCCAGGCATGATCGAAGGGCCTTTCAGCGCGCCTTCCTCACCACCGGAAACGCCGGTACCGATAAAGTTAAAGCCTTGCGCTGAAAGTTCGCGGTTACGGCGAATAGTGTCTTTATAAAACGTGTTGCCGCCATCAATCAGAATGTCGCCTTTATCAAGATGTGGAGTCAACGACGCGATGGTCTTATCCGTTGCTTCACCAGCCTGTACCATCAAGAGAATACGCCGTGGCTTTTCCAGAGAACCAACAAATTCTTCGATGGTGTAATACGGAACCAGTTTTTTCCCGGGATTTTCTGCCACCACGTCATCGGTTTTTTCACCGGTGCGGTTAAAGATGGAGACGCTGTAACCGCGGCTCTCTATGTTGAGGGCCAGGTTACGCCCCATTACCGCCATACCCACAACGCCGATCTGTTGCTTGGACATTACCTACTCCTGTCTGAGGTTTTGCACGCCATAGATTTATTACTACTGAATTAAGCACATACTAACGCAAATTTTGTTTAAGCGGTAAACGTCTTCATTCTATCGCATCAATCATCAAATCTGCCAGAGGCAGGCCTTTGGCATCCTTTTCAGACAATAAAGGCGCCGCTGTTGGCCATGCAATCGCCACATCAGGATCGTTCCACCTCAGGCAGCCTTCATCTTCAGGGTGATAATAATCGGTACATTTGTATTCGAAATCAGCCACATCAGATAACACAAAAAAACCATGGGCTAAACCTGGCGGTATCCAAAATTGCTTCTTATTTTCTTCAGATAACTCAACACTTTCCCACTGTCCATAGGTTGGCGAGCCTGGGCGAATATCGACAACAACATCAAAAACACAGCCGCGCACCACGCGAATCAATTTTCCCTGCGGATTTTTTCGCTGAAAGTGCATGCCGCGAAGTACATTTTTTTGTGAGCGCGAATAATTATCCTGAACAAAATCACCCACGATGCCTAATGCCTCCTGATAACGTTTTTTTTCATACACTTCCAGGAAAAATCCACGGGCATCACCGAATACTTTAGGTTCTATTATTTTTACACCATTAAGCTTTGTACTTGTTACCAACATAGTATTTGTCTCTCAACATGCTCAGGGCTTGCGCCACATTTTAATTTCAGCATCATAAATTTTAATAATTTTCGCCGGGGCACCGGATATAACACAATAATCAGGAAAGGTGCCCTTCACCACAGAATTCGCGCCAACAATACACTGTTTACCCAATACTGACCCCGCCAGAATTTTTGCCCAAGAACCAATAAAACAACACTCACCAACCTGTGTTATTTTATTAATCATCGGCTGTTGGTAAATAGGTATATCAATCATCTTATAATCATGATCAGAATTAGTGACCAGCACATCTGAAGAAATGACCGTCCCCTTTCCTATCACCAGTTTGTTTTGGATTGATATCAGGTGAAATCCTTGTCCGATTGATACGTCATCATCAATAGACACTTCACCGCCATCCAAAACTTCTATTCTCCAGCCAGGGTAAATTCTAAATTTACGTCCCACCGCGACATTGCTCAGCCCGGCAAAAAAAACAGGGCTACCCATGTATGCAGGAAATTGCAGTGACTTAAGAAAAAGAAACTTATAGATTAGCGCCCTGAGCCCCCAAAATACCTTAATCAACATGTTCAATTATCCAGTTAGCAATACATGCCGGCGACGGGCCGTCGATATCACGAAAGTGCCCAGGTATAAACACATCGTTAAACAAATAGCTTAAATATTTATCTCTGAACATCGGATCATCCTGCCGAACCTGCGTGGCAGCAAGCAGTAGTTTATCAAGATCAGTTCCATTATATTTTAAACACAACTCGGTTGAATCATAATAAGCATCACCTAATACCACCACCGGTTTAGACAGTTGAATAGCTTCTAATCCTACGGTTGAATTATTCACAACAATTACATCAGCACGCTGTAATGAAGAAAGCAGTGAAGACGATTGTTCAAGGTATATATTTTCATTATTACTAATATGCTGGTACAGCGCAGGCTCATACAATTGTTTAAACAGTGGATGTTCACGTACAATCAATAGTGCGTTATCGGGTAACGATGCAAGCACAGCAGCCACAATACTGGCATGATTGCTAAACCAGGGACTGTGATAAATCATATTAACATCATCGGGAACCTGTAAGATCAACAAGTATTTTTTTCGTTCATCTTGAGTCTTTTGTAAATCAAATGATTTATGTTTTACTAACGCATTGTATGCGTCCTGATCAAATTTTTTCCGTGCAGGTCGTTGGTGTTCAACCGGCTGGAGTCGCGGAAAAAACGTCTCAACAACAAGATCAATCAAACGATATTTTTTATACCCTTGCCAGCGCGAGAGTTTAATCGGCGCATAGGCTACAGGTTTCGTATTCATTATTTGGTTAACATTGATATTCCTGAAAGAACAATTGGCATTAACACCCGCATTGTCAATAATTGTACGTCCTAATGGCGCCTGCTCAAAAAAACACACCTGAATCTTTTTCTTGTGCGCCAGATGATTGAAAATCTCAACCGGCATCCTCGAGTCACCACTTAAAATAATCAAGTCAGGCTGATATGAATCCAGTAATTTAGCAATATAGTGGTAATATCGCTTCGCCTGTAAGATAAGTTTTTGAGTACTGAGTGTCGGATTAAGTTTTTTATGATAATGAATAAATTTCGCATAAAAATCATCATCTGCAGGCGCCTCCATTTTTTTCTCATCATCGTTTGGCGCGGACCAGGGAAGATAAATAGATTTTTGTTTATGCACCAAAGAATAAACATAACCACTGAGATGAAGATTAACATGCAAAAATTCGAATTTTTTATTGTCAGTGTGTATCTTAATCAAAGAAAAAAAACGGGAAAAATCCGCATAATAACCCACGGTGATGACACGCCTCATCTTGTCTTCTTTCATCATACTTTATTTATCATCAACAATTATTTGGTTTAGCCAGTTCCTTAGCGAATAGTTTCCAATTATTTCGTCTGAATACTCATGAAAAGGTAGAGAAATAAATTTTGGATCCAACTTAACATTTTCTCGATCAATGACTGCAATATTATTCGGATGGTAGATATCATAATTGACAATATCTTTATTGGTGGTAATAAGTTTAATTCCTGCCCCCAGAACTTCAAAGGTACGCATGGTAAGGCCTTTCTGTTTATTATGTTCTATATCAATAACGGCACGGGAAACAGAAAAAATATCTTTCACTTCTCTTGCAGCTAACGGCACAAATCTGAACGTAAAATTTCCGTACCTTGCAAAATGCATATCGGTTAGCATTCTGTACCAGAAAATTATTTTGCTTTGCATAAACAAATAGGTATAAAATTTCATTCCTGAGTTTTTAGCGATCTTGTCAATTTGTGAAACAATTTCCATTCGTTGGCTATGCACGGTACCAATAAATGTCAAATCGAATTTCTTCTCTTTATTATTATCAACCTTCTCATAATTACGACTAAAAAATAAAGGTAAAAAACTAAATTCCGGATAACGGTCCCTGTCGAAACGGTCAAAGGTAAAACATTTATTAAAAAATGGAATAATAGGTTTAGTCAATGGTTTGTTATCAATGGAATCCCATAAATAAAGCAATAATTCCATGTTTGGATTAATCTCTTTTATTTGTCGAAAAAAATCAGTCGCGAAGCCTTCAGGGTTGATGAATAACGCCTTGTGATAAAAATTTTCTTTGATGTTTTTTACTATATCATCATGGTAGCTGACGATTTTTTTCCTGATAGCCCAGTGAGCACCCAACCGAAGTAGTGCTTTCGTCATGAAATTATTCGCCGGCCGGGTATCATAGAAAGTGACATCCCATCCTGACAATTCAATTTCTTTCTTTATCTCCTGTTCATAGCCGAAAAAAGCGGGGCAAATGAGAAGGATTTTTTTTACTGATGACATTAATTGACCTCAATACCAAAAACAGATCTATAGGGTATAAGATTTTTTTCTAACCCTGTAAAATATAGTGCAATTAAGTAAAGAGAGAAGTAAAGGATAAAGATAAGCAGCCAAACTGTACGACTTAGCTTCGTTGTGCATAATCTTAACAGCAACGGTAACGAAAACACCTTTGCCAACACAAAATAGTATTCCAGACGAAGCATAATTCTCACATCAAGAGCAAGCGTTAGCGCCAGCAAAGAAAGAAAAGTGATGTTAAACATCATATTTTCGATTTTGGTTACGATTACGCGGTCTTTATAATACACTAACACTAATAGTGGAATGACCTGATAGATATAACTGGCAATGCCTTTACCACTCAGTGCATTAACAAAAGCTCCATTTTTAAAGTTAACATAAGTACTGCCATAGAAAGGCAACATTCCTAACACATTTAAAACCGCGACTTTTACTGCTGGTATTATCATCGACACAGAAAAAACAAAGGTCAGTATGAATAATATCATACATTTTTTTGTCGACCAGTTTTTTTGTAAAATAATATAAAGTGGAAATAATAATATGGCAGATTTATGAAATAATGCCCCCACTGTATTTATTAACACATACTTAAAAAGTTTCCTTTCAATAATAAGATGTAAGGAGAAATAAAACAATGCTACTGCAATATTTTGCCGCAGATAATTAAACCCACCTTCAATCAACCCATAAGGCATAATGATAAAAATCAAAAAATTGAGGCAAACCATATTTCTGTATTTCAAAAATATATGGTAAATAAATATCAAATAAACTGATGTAATAGTAAAATAAAACCAGGAAAAAGGTAGATCATTAGCACGAAACAAATAAGCCGAGATCTTAAAAAGAAACTCTTGTTTAAAAAAACTCTCATTCAGTCTGTCATACATGAACGCATAGGAATCATAATCAGGCCCGACATTTTCGCTAAAGGACACGACGAACCATAGTATAAACATTGATAAGAAAATGATCAGTCTTTCGTAACGCTTTACGTGTGGAATTGTCCCCGTCAGGTATAACAAAACGAACAGAGTGTATATTATTAGATACAATATCAATCTGCTTTCCTTTTTATTATATTAATGAGACGTAACCTTAGCGGCTTTTGTGCGATAAATAAAAGAAATGACATGATGATAAATAAAGCCACTTTCATCATAA
>JAATFO010000085.1 GCA_015655145.1 Enterobacterales bacterium
CTGGTGCAACATGAGCATCGCCATCAGTCGGCGAGCATGATTTTTATCACGAGTTTGTTGGGCCTCTTTTCTCATGAGATATCGTTCTTCATCAGGGATAAATGCTATGATCGGCATCGCTCAGTCCGGTGGGTGATTTGTGATGTTTGGCGATTGATCAGATCACTCAATTCGGGCTGAGTTCCCTTCAAGTGTTCTATTAATTTGAGAAGCTATTTAGTGCGGCATAGTTATTTATCACATAAGCAATGCCGTTATTCCTGTTTGTCTTTTTTGCCCCTGACACTAGTCTGTCTTCTTTTTATTTCCAGGGAAAAAAGAAGATGCTCTTTTCCGGCAGAATATATCGCTGGCGTACCAGACTGGCCACGGTGTGCCTTATTTTACTTGCGAACATCGTCGTACCATTGAATGCGTCGGGGACCGAGGCTGGGTCAAATATCGAACTCACTAATACCGTGTTACGGGTGGGCGTCGCCAGTCGTCTGGGCCAGGATCTCTGGTTTAAAGCCTCCGGCGAAGACAAACATCTGCCCTATAAAATCCAGTGGGTAAACTTCGATGCCGCGCCGCCAGCGATGGATGCGTTGCTGGCCGACTCGATTGATACCTTTTGGGGCGGTGATACGCCGGCGGTTTTCCTGGCCTGGAACCAGCGCGATGCCCGGGTGGTCGCAGCCAGTAAAAAAGGGTTATTCGGTGCTTTATTGGTGGGTCAAAACGCCACTATTACCTCTGTTGAAGGGTTAAAAGGGAAAAGGGTCGCGGTTTATCGGGGATCGGGTTTTCATAATAGCCTGGTCTCCATTCTGCGTGACCATGGCATGACGTTGCAGGATGTCAAAATCAGCTATCTCTCGCCGGCAGAAGGCCTTGCGGCATTGTCTCAGGGCAAGGTTGATGCCTGGGGGATTTGGGATCCTAATGCCGCGATCGCACAGAAAAATTTCGCTGCCCGAATTCTGTCCACACCACGGGTATTCAGCCTGGGGCTACAGTTCGCTTCGGCTAAAACCCTGGCGGATCCCGCGAAGTCTCTGGCACTACGCGATTTTTTGCTACGCAGCTATCGTGCGACACAGTGGGTGCGAGAGCACCCGCAACAATGGGCACAATTACAAACTCAGCAAGCCGGTATTGCCCCGGCGGCAGCACAACTGGCGGCATCAAGGGTGGGTGGTGAGTTTGTTGCCGTCGATGGCGCGTTAATCAATGATGTGCAAACCATCGCGGATAACTTCCATCAGCTCGGCATTATTGATCGTGCGGTTCAGGTTTCCCCGGTTTTTGATGACCGTTATTCATCCTGGCTACAGGATCAGCTTGTTACGGAGAAAAAATAGTGTCTGGATTACGTGAGTACTTAACGGTTAAACGAGAAAAAATGCTGGCCTGGCGTAAAAAAATCGCCACCGAGAACAAACAACCTACGGCGATATCAGCGCATGTCACGGCAGAAGGGCGCAGCGGCGTACGCCGTATTCGTATTAAGGAGCATCAGATCATTCTTGACAGCCCGCCGGAACTGGCGGGGTACGGACTCGGCCCTGGCTCGCAGGAGGTGCAACTTGGGGTACTGGGCAGTTGCCTTACCCATGTTTATTTAACTCAGGCCGCATTGCAGGAAGTGCCGCTGGATTCGCTGGACGTTAAGGTTACCGCCGACATTGATCATCGCGCCACCCAGGAGGAATTTTCGCACATTCCTGTCTGGCCACAGAATGTGCATTACACCATCAATGTGACGTCACCCGCCAGCGATGAGCAACTGGCGGCGGTACTGGCGGCGGTTGAACGCACCTGCCCGATTTATAACTTTTTGATTAATCCGCAGGTTATTACCGGTTCCGTGGTACGCGTAACCAACGGGGAGCGATAAAAAACATGTCGCTAACCCTTATCGGCCATGTGCCTCATCATCGATTCAGTGAACAGCCGCAGGCGCGTACCGTGCCGGACATTGACCTGCGCTGGATGGCGGATTGCGCGCAAATTCATGAAAAAGCGGGATTTGATGCGGTGTTGGTGGGACACGATGCCTGGCGTCCTAACGCCTGGCTGTTGGCCAGCCATATTGCCGCTCATACTCGCCATCTGGGCGTCTGTATCGCCGAGCGGCCTGGCACCTCGGCGCCCAGCTATGTAGCGCGTCAGGCAATCACGCTGGAACGCCTTGCCGGGCAGGGACGCATTACGGTACACATCGTGACCGGCGGCAGTGAACATGATCAACTGCGTGATGGTGATGCGCTGCCTTACCATCAGCGCTATGAACGTTGTGCGGAATATCTGGCGATCATCCGACGTTGCTGGCAGTCAGCGACGCCATTTGATTTCAACGGCGATTTCTATCATCTGCGCGAAGCATGGTCGCCGGCCAAACCGCTGGGTGAGGGCGGGATTCAACTCTCCTTTGCCGGCACCTCGCCTGGCGCCCTGGGGGTGTCGGCGCGTTATGCGGATCTCCATATGCTGTGGGGAGAACCACTGGCGGAAACGGCGGAAAAGGTCGCGCAGTTGCGTCAGCTCGCTGCCGGATATGGCCGTAAATTGCGTTTTTCTATTTCGCAACGCGCCATTATTGAAGATACGGAAAAACTGGCCTGGGAAAAGGCGGAATACCTGTATCAACAAGCGCTCAAGGCGCTGGATGCATCGGCTGATCCGGCGCAGCGCGACTATTTTAAGCTGGACATGAAACAATCGGCCAGTGCGCAACAACTGAATGAACTGGCATCCCGGCAGGATATCTACGATGAGCGTCTGTGGATGAAGTATGCCCGTCTGCTAAAGGTGGGCGGATCAACCACCGCACTGGTGGGGACGCCAGAACAGGTAGCCGAAGCTTTTCTACGTTATTATGCGCTGGGTATTGATACGTTTTACCTGCGAGGCTGGGATATTGCCGCCGATGCCGCTCAGTACGGCAACACGCTGATCCCCTTACTGAAAGAAGGCGCAGCGCGTAACGCCTGAAGATCCAGTGATTCCTTTGTTTACGATTTTTCTACCGCACATATTGCGGACAAATGTTTTTTTTGGCGCGGGTTGTCAGTGGTACTATGCCGTTCTATATGTGAGAGAAAAGGTCAAACTGAGAATGTATTTTCGTCAATCACTGTTTTGTTCATTAGGTGTTTCACTTGCGCTGATGCAAGGTGCGATTGCCAGCGATGTCTCTCTGGGGGTTGGCGTTGGAACGCGATCCGGTCCCTATAAAGACATGGATAATAAAGTGCTGGCGCTGCCTTTTGTTGATTATGAGAGCACCTCTTTTTTTCTGCATGGCGTGGGGGGCGGTGTGCACCTGTGGAAGGATGATCATCAAGAGATCAATGTGTTGGCTCGCTATGCACCGTGGAATTTTGACCCGGACGACAGTGACGACTGGCGCCTGCAACAGCTTGATAAACGCAGAGCCACGGTAATGGCGGGCCTTTCCTATGTGTATCGTGAGCGTTGGGGGGAGATCCATGCTGAGTTGCTGGGTGATGTTCTGGATAACAGTGACGGCATGACGGGCGATTTATCCTACCAGTACACTTTCCTGTGGCAGGGAGTGAAAATTATACCGGGCGTTGGGGGATTGTGGAGCAGCAAAAATCAAAATAAATATTATTATGGCGTAAGTCAGAACGAGTCTGTACGCAGTGGACTGCGTGCCTATACACCGGATGATAGTTTTTCTCCCTATGTGCAACTGGCGATTGATTATCCGTTTGCCGGGAACTGGGCGGTCTCTGTTTCCGCGCGCTATATGCGTTTGGCGGATACCGTTAAAGATAGCCCAATGGTGGATACCTCCGGGATCAGCACCGTGGGCTTAGGCGTCCGTTATAATTTCTGAACAGCAGACAGCTGGGCGACAACGGGGCTGGCCAATGCCCCTTGTCGTTGGCATTTGCACCACGGCGGCCGTCCTGCTCGTTGGTGCTCGTGAGCGCGCTGCGCCAATGTCTTATTAGCGTTCACCGCGAATATAAGCCACACCCAGTGCGTTGGGCAAGCGGGCATGGCGTCCAAACAGCAGCAACACCAACATGACAGCGGCAAAGGGCAGCATCTGAATGACGTCGGTCGGAATATCGATCCCGGCGACCTGTAAAGCTGTGGTGAGCGACAGGCAGCAGCCGAATAATGCCGCCCCCCCCAGAACCCATAACGGGCGGCCACGCGCCAGCATCGCCAGCACAATACCAATAAAACCACTGCCATTGGTCATGAAAGGAACGAACAGTCCGGCGCCGACATTGGCCATATACGCCCCGCCCAGACCCGCCAGCAAACCGGTTATCATTACCGCCACACTGCGGATCAGCAAAACATCCACCCCTGCGGAATCCAGTGCTGCCGGTTTATCTCCCGCTGCCTGCAAGTAGAGACCAAGATTACTGTGACGATAAATCCATGACAGCAGTGCGATAGCGGCGAGCGATAAATAGACGATCAACGGCTGGTTGAACAAGGCATGGCCGATAACCGGAATATCAGACAGCAGCGGAATGGGCAGGGGATCAATGCTGCCAAGACGCGGGTAGGTGCGACTGAACTGGATATAGTGCAACAGGGCGGTGGCCCCTTCAGCGCCAAGGGTTAACGCAATACCAATCACTATCTGGTTCAGGCCAAGCCAGACGCAAAAGATAACCATCAGTGCCGCAGTGATCATGCCGCCTAGCGCGCCGCCGACAAAACCGAGCGCCAGGGAATTGCTCTGCCAGGCGAGGTAAAAGCCCAGATAAGCGCCCGTCAACATCATGCCTTCAATACCAATATTCAGTACACCGGCCTTTTCGGAGATTTGCTCGCCTAACCCGGCAAGCAACAACGGAATACCTGAAGCCACTACGCCGACTAACAATGAGGTCAGAAATGCCTGGGTCAATAACTCCATCATGAGTTCCTCTTTGTCACACGGCGATGACGCGCGATCAGTTCGGCCAGCGCCAGGACAATCAACAAAATAGCCACCGTGACCAGCGTGAAAAAGTTGGGGACATCCAGCATACGCGCAGCACTTTCTCCGCCAATTAACAGGATTGAAAAAGCGAAAACAAACATCAGGGAAAGATAGCCATTAAAGCGCGCCAAAAACACCAGCGGCACAATGGTCAGGCTGTAGGCCGGGTTCCAGTCAGCGCGCACATTTCCCTGAATGCCGAGCACCTCCACTGCGCCGGCCAGGCCCGCCAGCGCGGCGGAAAGCATGAATACCGCGAGGGTCAGACGGGTTACCGGCAACCCGGCATGGACTGCGGCGCGCGGATTCGCGCCCACCACCCGTAATTGCAGACCAAATGCGGTGCGGGTCATCAATAAATGCACCGCCACGATAACCACAATACCAATCAGCAGTCCGCTGGAAATCTGGCTGCCAAACAGGGTTGGCAGGCGGCTGGCGATATCCAGTGTGCGGGTTTGCGGCACCGTGGTGAGCGGATCCAGAAACACCAGCTTGACCAGCACACTGGCGAATGAGATGCCTAAAAAAGACATCATCATGGTGGTGATTATCTCATTAATCTGATGGTAGGCTTTGAGGATCGCCGGCAGGATAGCCCAAATAGCGCCGATCAGCGCCCCGCTCGCCATGCAGATCAGCAAGGTCGGCCAGACCGGCAACCAGCGTATCAGCACCGGGGCGCAGGCGGCGGCAAGCACTGCGCCAAGCAAAAACTGGCCATCGCCGCCGAGGTTCCACATGCCAGCGCGGAAAGCGACAATCAGACTGGCGGCAATCAACAACAGCGGCCCCATGCGCGTGAGCGTGGCCTGAATGCCGGACGGCGTCAGCAAACCTTTATGCAGCACGTAACCGTAATAGGTCAGTGGGTTTACCCCCATAAACAGCAGAAGACTGCCGGTGATTACCAGCGCAACCAGCAGCGGGCCGAGGGAAAAGGCGAGGTTAATCAGCCATAGCGGAACGCGAGCTTGAGGTCGCAGCGCTGGCGTATCCGCAGAAAGGCGAGATTCAGGTGTGCTGCTTTGGCTGGTCATAATGTCATTCCACTCATCAGTTTTCCGACTTGCTGTCTGGCGTCGCTGCCGTTGGTTACCTGACCGACAATCCGCCCTTGCGACATCACCGCAATATTGTCCGCCAGTTCAATAATCTCTTCCAAATCGGTTGAAATCAGCATCACGGCCATGCCGCAGTCCGCCGCTGCCCGAATACGGCGACGGGTCGCAATAATGTTTTGCACATCAAGTCCATAGGTCGGTTTGGCGAAGATCACTGCACGCGCCTGTCCCGAGAGTTCACGCGCCAGCAATACTTTTTGAATATTGCCGCCGGAAAGCGTGCCGCAGGGCGTTTCTATCTCGGGGGTTCGGATATCGAATTGTTGCACCAACTGGTGAGCATGAGCGTCAATTTCCGCTGTTTGCGCGATACCACGGCGCCAGTAAGGCGGATTGCCAATCTGTTTCAACAGCAGATTCAGCGCAACAGAAAAACTGCCAACGGTGCCTTCGCCCAGGCGATCATCAGTGACATAACGCAGCCCCAGCCGCCGTCGTTC
Source organism: Enterobacterales bacterium (assembly GCA_015655145.1). Taxonomy (GTDB): domain Bacteria; phylum Pseudomonadota; class Gammaproteobacteria; order Enterobacterales; family Enterobacteriaceae; genus JAATFO01. The sequence continues at coordinate 6,525 of JAATFO010000085.1, forward strand.
ACCAATACTCATTTCTTCGATGGCAACCCCTTGCAAAAAAATCCGTCCTTCGCGTAGCGGGCGCTGTCCGGCGAGGGCTTCCGCCAGTTGTTTTTGTCCGTTACCATCAATACCGGCAATGCCGAGGATTTCACCGGGCCGAATCTTCAGTTCAATGTGTGAAACTGTCATGTCGCCGTCTGTCACCCCCAGCGCAAGGATCTCCAGCAGAGGTTTTTCTTCCTGAAGCATCAGGCGAGCAGGAGGGGCTGTTGGAACCGCGGTGGGCGATGCCGGCAAGTTAAACATCAATTCCACGACTTCCTGAGTGATGCTGGCGGTATCGCGGGTTTTCATCCGTTCAGGCGGGATCTGACCGACGTTGCGCCCCATTCTTAATACCGAGATACGGTCGCCATAGGCCAGTGCCTCGTTCAGTTTATGGGTAATGAACACCACCGCCAGCCCCTGAGCGACCAGACGGCGCATTAATTCGCCCAGTTCCTGGGCATTGGCTGGCGTCAACATTGCGGTGGCTTCGTCCAGGATCAACAAGCGGCTACCGCGTAACAGGGAGCGCACAATCTCCGCCTGTTGCTGCTCGCCAAGTGACAGACTGCCCGCCAGGCTTTCTGGATTGACATTGACCCCGATTTGTTGCGAGATTCGCCGGATGTCATCGGCATAACGCTTGCGTGCTGGCCGTTGCCACCAGGGACTGCCGGGTGCCATATTTTCTGCCACTGTCAGGCCTGGGACCATCATCGAGTGTTGAAAAACGGTGCCGATCCCCAGTTGCAGCGCGCGCCGGGGCGACGAGAGGATCTGCGTCTCTCCATTGATCAGTATCTCTCCTTCGTCGGGTTGTTGTAAGCCGGACAACATACCAACCAGCGTTGATTTGCCGGCGCCGTTCTCACCCAACAGCACATGAACTTCACCCGGCCAAAGCGCCAGAGTGATACGATCATTGGCCAGAATGCCCGGAAAACGTTTTGACACATTGCGAACGGCCACCAGCGGTGTGGTGGCGTAATGAACATCAGTCATAAAATCCCCGGTAATGAACCCAGGCAGACGGCGCTTTCCGGCGCCATCGCCTTTGATTCTGATTGCGTCACACGGAAATCCTTTTGCTGGCGCGCTGCGCGTTTTCCCGCCGCCGCTGCCTGGAACTGAGCGTTAAGGCGGGATCTGCGGCGGTATTTTTCTGATTAGCTACCTAACAAATCATGCAGAAATTTTGCATCATAGTGTGGGATGACTTTTAATTTACCACTGCTAATTTCATCACTGACTGCTTCAACCTGGTTCCAGATATCATCCGGAATGTGTTTGGTATGTAATAATGTAATGGAGCCATCTTTCAGTGATGTGGTGTAATTGTGGCTGCCAAATTTATCGGCTTTAATATCTTTAATCATGGCAGTAAATACCGGTGTCAGATTCCAAATCACTGAACTGAGTAAATTGCCTTTATCAATACTCGATTTATCACCGATGACATCAATAAAATAAACCTTGCCGCCATCAGTGGCTTTACTGGTTTCCACCGCTTGCAACATCCCGAAGCTGGAACCATTGCCCTGGCCGAAAATAATATCGGCGCCAGCCGCGATCACTGAACTGGTGACGCGTTTGCCGCCAGCCGCATCACTGTATGCGGCCGGGCCGATCACCGCGTAGTGGATCTTCACATCGGGTCTGGCCGAGCGGGCGCCCTGAATAAACGCACTGGATTGTGCATTCCATGACGGCGGTTCACCGGAAACCACAATGCCAAGGGTACCGGTGCGGCTCATTTTCGCCGCCAGCACGCCGGCCAGCCACGCGCCTTCATGGCCACTGGAGGTATAATCGGCAACCGCGCCGTCTTTGCGTGCATCTGGGCGGTCAGTAATCGCGACGGCCGTTTTGCTTTGGGCGCCAATTTCGGGCGCGGCCATGTTATAGCCACTGGCATGGGCGATCAACAATTGCGCTCCATCGTCGGTCAGGTCGCGTAATGTCGGGCGTACATCGCCATAACCCAGGTTGTCCGCCACCATTACCTTGACATGTTCGGCTGCTCCCGCCGCCCGTGCGGCATCAATGCCCTGTTGGTTCCAGCCGAAATCGGTGCCAGGTTCCGGGGTTAAAATTGCGATGGATTTCACCTCGGCGGCAAATGTTGGATTGCCTGTCATCGTCAGCAGGGTCAGTATGCCTGCATATTTCAACGCGCGCTTCATCACCATGTTTTGTCCTTAATAAACTAACTGTTGACTTTTGTCTGGAAAAAAACTTTGCTGTTGTTACATCAGCCAAATAATGGCCGTAACCGGAGTGATTCATGAAGAAATTATCATCAATTCTGTTCCTTTTCTGTATTTACGGTCAGGCTGGCTGTGCGGCAGAAAATAATCATTTCGGACGAGGAACGGAGGGATTGTCCATTATTCCGGTTACGCTGACGAACAGTGGAAATACCCCCTTGCTCTGTTCTGTTTCGACGGCACATTGGTATTCTGTGGCGCTGGGTGATATTCAACAGGGGAAAACCCTGCACTTTAGTTTGTGGAAAAATATTCGCAGTGGCGAAGTCTTTGTGCTGAATGCACGGCAAGATCAACTGCCAGTACAAACCCTGTGGTGCGGCGCCAGTGATAATGCCTATGAATCCCGTCAGCAACTGGCGTTGCCGGATCGCCGGAATGGTGTCCCGCAACCGATCGCGCTGCATTGCGCGGCGCTCAACGGACGGGTTCATTGTCAGCCAGTGCCCCGTCTCGCGGGGTGATGTTTGTTGCCACTCTCTCAACATTGAATGCCTCCTGAGCACCACAGCGTCTCCCGCTCATGATGGTACGCCTTCACACGCATTTCTGCTCGTAATCAGTCATGTCTGGCGGCTAACGAGGCGAAATGAATGCGTTACCGTAAAGCGGTCTGGCCCGGTAATCACTGCTTCGCTAACAGCCCTGCAACCAAAATATACCGGCATTTTCTGTCTGGTCAATCTGTCATCCAACCAATTATTTATTGTTTAGCGCCTTTTATGGTTTTTTTGATGACATTCTTACTGAGTAATCTGATGATAATAAAATCCTTACTTGTTATTAAATAAGTGTTTTTTAATCTGTACTGTACAGGTTAGTCCTGCGATGTTGGTCAAACCATAGTAAAAAAGAATGCTCTGTCCTGACATGAGATGGTTTTCTTATGACGCGCCAGATCTTGCTGAGATATTTTTAATTAACACACTGTATTTTATGTAGTTAATGATTGATTTATTGCTTTTTCAACCATTATTTTCCCTGTAAATAAATGGTTGATTGATTTGGTTGGCTGTGATTATCTGTTGTTCATCGTTACCTCTCTCAATGAGGGAATGTCGCGAAGTATCTTGTCGGATCGATACAGGGGGTTAAGAGTGGAAGCAATGTTGAAAAAACATGTCGAACATAAACTAAAAACCGGCGCGCAATTCAAAGCGTCGCTGGATGATGGGCGTCAACTCTGGGTGAATGGCAGAAAGCTGGAAAAGGTTACCGATGAACCTGCGCTGGCCGCAGGTGTTGACCTGCTTGCTTCGATGTTTGACGACCAGTTTACCGAAACGTTTGCTCAGGCGACGACCTACCGCGATCCCCATAGTGGGGCGATAGTCAGCCGGGCCTGGCAGGTACCGGAAACACGGCAGGACCTGGAAGACCGTCGGCAGATGATTGAGTACACCAGTCTGAAAACGGCGGGTACCTTTGGCCGTCCGCCCGATCTCGCCCCAGCCATCGCCGTCGGACTGAAAGCCTATCTACCCACCTTCAAAAAGAAAAAATCCACTTTTGACGGTTGCCAACCGGACTTTGCGGAGAATATCGAACGCTATCTGGAATATGGTCGTGACAATAATCTGACTGCCTCAGAAAGTCTGGCCGGGCCGCAAACCGACCGCTCATCGCCCAAAGCAGGCGAAGCATCATTATTGCGGGTTAAAAGCATTGAAAAGGGTGGCATTCGGGTTTCCGGGGCGAAAACGGTCGGCTCGATAGCCGCGCAGGCAAATGAAATTTTCTTTACCAACCTGGGTGGGATTCAGGAAACGCCGCCGGAAGCCTGTATCTGGGGATCGATACCGATTAACGCCGAAGGGATCAAATTGATCTCGCGTGAGATGGTTTCACAACCCGGCAGTGATCCTTTTGACCATCCCATAGCCCACAAAGGTGAGGAAGCGGATCAGTTTATTATTTTCGATAATGTGTTTGTCCCCACTGAGCGGATTTTCAATTTGGGCGATCCGACGGCGATGCAATATTACGGCCCGGTGTGCGTGTTTGCCCACTGGCATGTGCTGACCCGCCTGGCGGTGAAAGCGGAGTTATTTGTCGGCGCCGGACAGATGGTGCTGGATGTGTTGGGAACCGGCCGAATACCGGCGGTGCAGGCGATGCTTGGCGAACTGATCGAGTATGCGCAAACGTTACGCGCTTTCATCTATGCCGCCGAGGCCAAAGCGACGTTGACAGAAGGCGAGGTACTGGCGCCGGATGTCGGCATGCTTACGGCGGGTCGTCTCTATTCGATCCAACACTATCCACGCATTATTCATATTTTGCAGGAGCTATGCGGACAAGGGCTGGTGATGCGTTTTGGCAAAGCGGCGTTTGATAATCCGGAGATTGGCCACCATCTGCGCGATTTGCTGGTGGGCCACAATGCCAGCGCGATGGAGAAAGAACAGTTGATGAATTTTATCTGGGACATGACCACTGGCGCCCTGGCCGGACGTGTCGCGCTGTTTGAAAATGTCAACTCCAGCCCGGCACCGCGTCTGCGCGCCCGTTTGTATGAAGAAGTGAAGCGCGACAAGTTTGTTGATCAGGTAAAAAAACTGGCCGGTTTGGCCTGACGCGATTTTTCCTGCGCGGCAGCGTGCACAGCGTGGCTTGCCGCCAGAGACTTTTTCGAAGGAGTGTCGCCTTGTGATAGCGCCAGATGAGGTTATTACCGCTTTTTATCATGCCAGCAATCAGCACGATGCCGTAGCCGTCAGTCAACTGTACCTGCCGCAGGGCTGGCATGAAGAGGCGGCGCTGGGAAAATGCAAAACGGGCCAGCAAGCGGTACGCCAGGGGTTGTCCGCCTTTTTTCGTTTGCTGCCGGATGCGCAGTGGCAGATCAATGCGCGTGTTAACAGTGCGGATAACGTGTTGGTGTTTTACCGTCTGCTTGGCCATGCAGTTCAGGCGGAGCAGCCCGCGAAACCGCTCGTGATCGAAGGGGTCCACCTTTTTATTCTGTCGCCGGAGGGCATTATCGGCGTACGTGATTACTGGGATTTAGCCCAATTCAAACAGCAAATGGCGGCCTGATCCGATGATTATTAAAGAATACAGTGATTATGACGGATTGGGGCTGGCCAGTCTGGTAAGACGTAAAGAGGTCAGCGCTGCCGACCTGCTGGACAGTGCTGTTGATGCGATCACGCGTATCAATCCGCAATTGAACGCAGTGGTGCACGATCACACTGATCTTGCCCGCCAGGCGCTGGCCAGCGGCGTCATTGACGGTCCGTTTTGCGGGGTGCCGTTTTTGCTGAAAAATACGGGGTTTGAGGTTGCCGGAATGCATCTTTCCAACGGTTCACGCTTATTCCGTTCCGTGGTTTCTCCGACGGATGGCACGCTGGCGGCCCGTTACCGGCGTGGTGGCCTGCAACTGATTGGCAAAAGTAATACGCCGGAATTTGCGTTGAGTTTCGTCACCGAGCCGGCTGCCTTCGGTGCAACGCATAATCCATGGTCACTGACGCACAGTCCTGGCGGTTCTTCCGGCGGATCGGCCGCCGCCGTAGCCGCTGGTCTGGTGCCGCTGGCCAATGCCTCAGATGGCGCGGGTTCTACTCGTGTACCGGCGGCGCATTGCGGGTTATTTGGTTTTAAACCCTCACGGATGGTGAATCCGCTGGGGCCGACAGTGGTGGAAGCCATTGCCGGCATGTCGACACCGCATGCGCTCACCCGCACGGTGCGTGACAGTGCCGCATTATTGGATGTTACCGCTGGCGGTGATTGCGGGGATCCTTATGCGTGTCCGTTACCGGCGACATCCTGTCTCAGTGCTGTTAGCCGTGAACCCGGGCGATTGCGCATTGGCTTAATTACCGCCTCTCCGCTGGGTGGGATGATTGAACCGGCCATTCTGGCGGTGGTGGAGCAGGCGGCGAAGCGCTGTGCATCACTCGGTCATGACGTCGAATCAGTGCCTGACGCCGGGTATGACGCCGCCGCGTTGAAAGACGCCTGGCGGGTAATTACCGGGGTGAATGTCGCCAGCGCCATCGCACGCTGGCAGGCGCGTTTTCCTCAATCTGACGCACTGGCGCAACTGGAACCGGTGAACCAGCAATGGGTGCGTGAGGGGCAGCAGCACAGCGGCATGGCGTATCTGGCGGCGGTGAATCAGTTGCATGCTACCGCGCGGGCGCTGGGAACGTTTTTCACTGATTATGACATTTTGCTCTCGCCGGTAACGGCGCAGACTGCGCCTGTGCTGGGACGCATGGCCAGTAATAACCCCTCCCTGAATGCGTTTTATGATGACTTCTGGTCACACGCGCCCTTTACCTGTGCATTTAATGCGGCGGGATGCCCGGCGATGAGTGTGCCACTGGGCATGTCTGCCGCCAATTTGCCTGTGGGTGTGCATTTTGGCGCTGCGTTCGGCCAGGATAGCCTGCTTTTTTCCCTCGCCGGGCAACTGGAACAAGACGCGCCCTGGTGTTCACGCCAGCCGCCTGTCCATGTCCGTCATTACGCCTCATCACCGGGAGATTTACTATGAACACCACTGATATTCTGGCGTTGAGCGCCTGTGACGTTGTCACGCTGTGTCATCAGGGCCGGCTGAAAGCAACGGACGTCACGCAAGCTTATCAACAGGCGATTGCTGATCGGGATGGACGCACCGGCGCCTGGCATACACTGGCAGGCAAACAGGCATTGGCGTATGCGCAGCAGGAAGACCGGCGCACGGCGCACGGGGCGCTGGCGGGGATCCCTTTCGGCATTAAAGACGTTATTGAGACCGCAGATTTGCCCACCGGGTATGGCTCATCCGTGTATAACGACTTTCAACCGGTGGCGGATGCCGCCTGTGTCGCGCTGATTCGTCAGGCTGGCGGAGTGGTCCTGGGGAAAACGGTGAGCACGGAATTTGCCATGGCCAGCCCGAACGGCACTCGCAACCCGCATAACCCCGCTCATACGCCAGGTGGCTCTTCCAGCGGTTCCTGTGCCGCCGTGGCTGATGGCACGGCGCTGGCGGCGTTGGGTACGCAGACCTCCGGGTCGGTCATCCGTCCGGCGGCTTATTGTGGCGTGGTGGGCTATAAACCCAGCTATGGAATGCTAAATACCACCGGTATCAAAGTGTTATCGCATTCCCTTGATACGCTCGGCATTCTCGCACGCCATGTAGGCGACGCGGCGCTGGTCGCCGGGATACTGGGGGGACGTCCTGATCTCATGCCGGACCCTCAGTCGTCATCCTTGCCGCATATCGGGATCTTCTGTTCCGCAGACTGGCATTTGGTGCAGGAGGAAAGTCAACAGGCGCTGGTTCAGGTAGCGCAAACGCTGTCACAGCGGGGTGGGCGCGTCAGTGACATTTCCGTACCGACCTGGTTTGACAGCCTGTTTATGCTGCATGATGCCATTATGGGCTGGGAGGTGACGCAATCACTGGCCTATGAACGTCTGGTGTTATCCGCGCAGATCACTGCCGTTACCCGTGATTTTCTGGCACTGAAAGCGACGGCGACCGTGGATGAATACCGTGCGGCACAGGCGCAATGGCTGGGGGGTCAACAGGCGCTAAGCGCGTTATTCGGTCCCTGCGATGTGCTGGTCACGCCCGCCGCCCCTGGTGAAGCGCCGATGGGTCTGGCAAGCACGGGCGATCCGTTCTTCAACCGCGCCTGGACATTGCTGCATGTTCCCTGCCTGACCTTACCCGTGATGACCGGTCCTCGTGGTCTGCCGGTGGGTATACAATTGATTGGCAAACCGGGTGAAGACCGCCAGTTGTTGCAGTATGCCGCTGCGATAGAAATGCAATTACAGCGTGTCCGCCGCTAAGTCATGGGGTAAGGCGCAACATATTCAGGGTGAGATATTGCCGGATGCAACAGGATACGCCATGAGGGTAAAGCCGCAAGGCACAAGGGCAGGTGGTTGGCGAAAAAGCACGGGCTGGCTGGTACTTCTGTTGCTCGCTACCCTGTTTTCAACGCTGTTGACGCTGATCCACTTTCCTGCTGCCGCGTTATTAGGATCGATGATGGCCGGGTTGATCATGGCGGTCCGTGGCGCGGAATTACGTTTTCCCCGACCACTGTTTTTATTCGCTCAGGGGATCGCCGGTTGCCTGATCGCCCAAAGCCTGACACCAGATACGTTCTGGTCGGTGGTCAGTAACTGGCCGGTGTTATTGCTTTTCATCTGCGCCATGCTGGGGTTTTCGTTCGCCATTAGTTGGGGGCTCCGGCGGTTAGGACACGTGAGCGCGGAAACGGCGATCTGGGCAATTATGCCGGGTATGTCGGGCGCCATGGTGATCATCGCGCAGGAACGGGATGCCGATATCCGGGTTGTGGCATTGGTACAGTACGTTCGCCTGGCGCTGGTGGTGTTATCGGTCACGCTGGTCTCACACTTTTTTTCCGGACCGGGGCTTGCCGTTCTGCCCGGCGAACCTCGTGACCATAGCGTGCTATCCCTTGGCGCGACCTTGTTTATCGCGCTACTTGGCCCGCTGGCGACGCGCTGGCTGGGATTTATTCCTGCCGCTGCGATGATGGTCCCGCTGGTCTGCGGTGCGGTGCTGGGCGCCAGTGCAACCCTGACCCTGTGGCTACCCGATGGCGTATTGCTGCTGGCGTTTGTGGCCATTGGACTGGAAGTGGGGCTGCGTTTTACCCGCGCCATATTGGTTAACATCGTACAACTGATCCCTTTGGCGCTGTTGGCGGCACTGGTGCTGATTAGTCTGAGCGGTGTGTTGTCGGTGGTACTGAGCTATCTGCTGGGGATCGACATGCTGACCGCATTTCTCGCCACTGTGCCCGGCAGTATCGACTCCGTGGCGATTGTGGCGATTGAAAGCCATGTCGACGTCTCTTTCGTTCTGGCGCTACAAACGGTACGCATGTTTGTTGTGGTGTTGTGTGGTCCGTTCTTCGTTCAACAGTTACAGCGCTTGCCAGGCTGGCAGGCGAAGGAGGAGTAATGCGTGTTTCGCCCTTGAAGGTGAGTGGTTCTGAAAATGAATTGGCGTTAGTTGAGGAATTTAAGGGGGCGATGCGTCATCTCGCCAGCGGCGTCAGTATCATCAGCGCCGGACAGGGCACACAGCGACGCGGGTTGACGGCCACCGCTGTCTGCAGTTTGTCAATGGCGCCGCCGATGGTGCTGATTTGTGTCAATCATGGTGGCGAAGCGCATCAGGCGATCAGTGACAGCGCCGCTTTTTGCGTCAACGTGCTGGCGGAAAGCGACCGCGCATTGGCGGATTGTTTTTCCGGACAGACAGGTGTTACCGCTGAATCGCGTTTTCAGTATGGGAGCTGGTCAGGTTTACACACCGGGTCACCGGCGCTCGACAGTGCGTTGGTCAATATCGATTGTCGGGTGGCGCAGGTCGTGTCAACCGCCACTCACAGCGTTTTTTTTGGTGAAGTAGCGCAGGTGCGGTCTAACGTGCAGACGTTGCCGCTCATTCATTTCAACCGGCTGTACGGTTCATTAACCACCCAGGACTGAACGTGTGTCCGACGTCGTTCAACTGGCCATTAACCTACGGAGAACTCGATTATGGCGGTAAGTAATAGCGACCTGGTCGCAGGCTGGAAAACGGTACTGGCGCTGTGTAATCTTCGCGCCGGCGAACAGGTGGCAATTTTAACCAGTGATGATTCCCATCCACAGGTGGTGACTACCTGTCAGATTGCCTGCGGTGAAATGGGAGCAATCATCACTCTACTGGCATTGCCGCCACTTAATGGTGAAAAAGCACTGAGCCGTGATAAATCCGGCTTTGTCGGCAAAACGGCGCTGGAAACTAACCGGGTGGCGCTGGCGGCGCTAAAAAGCAGCGATTTGATCATTGATACCATGCTGTTGCTGTTTTCACCGCAACAGGCGGAGATCCTGAAAACCGGGGCCAGAATGCTACTGGCGGTGGAGCCGCCGGAAATTTTGCTGCGTTTGCTGCCCACGCGGGCGGATCAGGCACGGGCGTTGGCGGCGACGGCTTGTCTGCAACAGGCACGTCAGATGACGGTGACCTCGGATGCCGGCACTGATTTTTATTGCGAACTGGGTGAGTATCCCGTGCTGACACAGCATGGTTTTTCCGATAATCCGGGAAAATGGGACCACTGGCCAAGCTGTTTTGTCGCCACATGGCCGAATGAAAAATCCGCACGTGGTCGCATCGTGATTGATCGCGGCGATATCTTGCTGCCGTTTAAACACTATACCCGTGAGCCGGTGGAGTTGACGATTGAACAGGGGATAATTCAGCGTATTGATGGCGGTTATGATGCTGAGTTTATGCGCGCGTTTATGGACTCATTTAACGATCCCGAAGCGTACGCGATGGCGCATGTTGGCTGGGGCCTGATGACCCGCGCACACTGGACTACGCTTGGGCTGTATGACAAAGAAGCGACCATCGGCATGGATGCGCGGTCGTATGCCGGTAACTTCTTGTTTTCCAGTGGTCCGAATACCGAGGCGGGCGGTACGCGCGACACGCCGTGCCATCTGGATATTCCGTTACGCAATTGTTCGCTCTCGCTGGACGGTAAGCCAATGACCCTGAAAGGGCGTGTGGTGGCGGATGATCAGCGCTGAGTAACGCGGGCGGCGGGGTCAGGAGGCCCCGATGGTCGCCATCGCGGCGGCAATACCCGCACCGATATCCACGGTGTTGGCGGACAGCGCATTGAGTGCGCCGCCATACGCCGCAATCGCCAGTACCGCGTACATCGGTTGCGCTGTCGGCCCCATATGGCCGATGCGTGTTAATTTTCCCTGCGTTTCCCCGCGTCCGGCGGAAAATACCACGCCAAAACGTGCCCGTGCTTCGGCGCGCAGTTGCGCTTCATCAATACCGACAGGCACCCGGATTGCGGTGGTGGTTGGCGAAGCAAAGGCTTCATCGGCGGCCCACAATGATAACCCCATGGCTTGTAATCCGGCGCGACAGGCTTGCGCAGTCAACGCATGGCGTGCCCAGACCACGGTTTCGCCTTCATGCAAGTAGTGGTCGAGCGCGGCGTTCAATCCGTTAATTTCAGCAACCGATGGCGTGAACGGAAATGGTTGGTTTTTTTGCCAGGCATCGCGCCAGTCCAGCAGGCTGAGAATGGAAGAGCGCGGTGCATCAGGGTTATGGGCAATTTTCTCCCATCCCGCCTGGCTGATGGCGACAAGACTCAGTGCTGGCGGACATCCCAGACATTTACTGGGACCGGTAATGAAAATGTCGGCGCCAATGGCATCAGGCGTTACCGCCATGCCGCCAAAAGAGGATACGGCATCAACAACAAATAACGCGCCGTGTTGCTTCACCAGCCGACCAATATCCTCGACCGGGTTGATGGTTCCTGACGGGGTATCGTGATGGCAGGCGCAAACTACGCTGATCTCCGGATGCTGACGCAGCATATTGGCAACCTGTTGTGGATCAATCACCTGGTTATAGGCCACCCGAATTTCAAGCAAGGTCTGACAATAGCGTTGTGCCCATGCGCCAAAGCCAGCGCCATAGACGCCCGAGACCAGGTTCAATACCACATCATGACGACCAATTACGCTGGCGGCGGCGGCTTCGAGTGCCAGAACCGGCTCTCCTTGCAGGATCAACGGCATATCACGGCTATGCATAACCGTGCGGACTTTTTCGGCAACATGCTGATAAAAATCGAGAAAGTGTGGATCGTAATCATACAATAGCGGCGTTGATAACGCCCGCATGACGTCGGGATAGGCATTGACCGGACCAGTGGTGAGCGTAAAAAGTGCATCAGGCAGAACGACAGTTGTCATGGCATTCTCGCAAAGGGTGATGGCCGCCAGGCGACGGGAAACCGGGATATGAGGTGATACTAAAATCTGGAACCATAAATATCAACCAAAAAAATTATTGGTTTTATCTTGCATGAAATTCAATATACACTCATTCCATTATGGACGCTTATACGTGGCGATTTTACGGTAACCCCAGGTTTTACTGATGAAAAACGGTGAAATCAGGCTGTTACCTGGTACAGAATTCCAACCATAAACCGGGTAGTCGACTGTTTATGGTTAACGGTAGCAATGCTGGCGGGGCTGAGTTGAGCTTTGCCGCCAGCGCCAGAGAAGGTGCAAACATGTCGATAACGGAAAAAATAACCGCAACGCGCCGGGCAAAACCGGCCGGTACGGCCGCAGGCGTAAAACCAGACGGCAGAGTTAAACATCCCCAGAGGGAAAAAACAGATTCCCTTATTCGTCAGATAAAACAGCTTATCGATAGCCGTGGCCAGATGTTGCCAGAGCGGGTGATTGCGGAAAAACTGAATATCAAACGCCATACTCTGCGCCAGTCGTTGAAGATTATGCGTGATCGCGGCGAACTGGAACCGGCGCAGATTGGCCGTCGCGCACACCATAAACCAACCACAGCTACACCGCCGGGTGATAAAGCGCCGCCGACGTCCGCCATTGCCGCCCCCTCGGTGCTCGGCAGTGATTTAGTCGGGTCGACCAATCCGCTTGAAGTGATGGAGATGCGCATGTTGCTGGAACCGGCGCTGGCGCGGCTGGCGGCATTGCGCGCCTCGCCAGAAGAGATTGCCCAAATCCAACAGGCGGCAACGACACCACAACATCTCACGCCAAGTATGGCGGATCATCTGTTCCACAAGGCGATTGCGGCGGGATCGCGCAATATTCTGGCAACTGAACTCTATGTTTTGCTGAATCAGGTAGCGACAGATAGCCGTCTGCGTTTTTCGCAAAGCGATGAGGAAACCTCACCTGAGCGAATTGCCCAGCGCGACATGGAACATCATACCATTGCGGCGGCGATTGCCTGTCGCGATGCCGACACCGCGGAACGCGCCATGTGGGAACACCTGGCGGTGGTACAACGCAAAATCATGAGCCGATTGGGTTATGCCCCGGTAATGAAAGATTTTGCCTGAAGTCAACGAAATGGTGGGGGTGCGGTGAATAATGTAAGAGAACAAATGGCAGAATTACCCGATTTTGACATCCTGATTATTGGTTGTGGTTCAGCCGGTAGCGTATTGGCGGCGCGGCTTTCGGAAATCCCTGGCCAGCGGGTCGCGGTGCTGGAAGCCGGAGAACCGCCGCAAGATCCCGATATCGCCCGCCCTGAATGCTGGCCGTTTATTCAGGGACGCGATTATGACTGGCAATTTGTCACGGCACCACAGGTGGGAACTGCCGGACGAAGCCACGACTGGCCGCGGGGGAAAGTGGTGGGCGGATCCAGTTGTCTGCATGCCATGGCCCATGTACGTGGCCATCCAGATGATTTCAATGCCTGGGCTGACGTCAGCGGCGATGAACGCTGGCGTTATGCTAATCTGCTGCCGTATTTTAAGCGCAGTGAGCAGTTTTCTGGCGGCGCCAGCGCGTTTCATGGTGATCAAGGTCCCATGCCTGTCTGGTTACCTGATGATGAATTGAGTCCGGTGGTGCGCGCCTATATGCAGTCAGGACTGGATTCAGGCATTCCTTATCTGGGCGATCACAACGGCCCGCGACTCAACGGCGTGGCGGCAAACTCGTTGACGATTCGTCATGGGCGCCGGGTTAGTGCGGCGGATGCCTGGTTGACGCCAGCGGCAGGACGCCACAATCTGACGATGATCACGGGCGCCATTGTGGAGACATAGACCTTACATGGCGGGAAAATCACCGCGGTTAACGTTGCGATTGACGGCGAAGCCCGGCGGTTAACGGCGACACGAATTATTCTGTGTGCCGGCGCGATTGCCTCGCCGTTGCTGTTAATGCGTTCAGGTATTGGCGCACCCAGTGTATTGCAGGCGGCGGGGGTTAGCTGTCATCATGCTTTGCCGGCTGTTGGTGAAAATTTGCACGATCATCTGTTGGGGGCAGGAAATGTCTACCTTGCCAGACAACCGGTGCCGCCGACACGGTTACAGCATTCGGAATCATTGATGTACCTGAATTCAGCGGATCCTGGCGTCGCAGAAGGGGCGCCAGACGTGGTACTTGGTTGCGTTGCCGCCGGGTCGGTTGCCGCCGGGTTGACGCCTCCGGCACCAGGAAGCGCGTTTACCTTGTTGTTTGGCGTCACTCATCCCAGCAGTCGGGGACGTCTGGCGATAACCGGACCTGACAGGGGTGCCGCGCCGGTTATCGATCCCGCTTATCTGCAAACGGATCATGACCGTCAGACATTTATTCGTGCATTACAACTGGCGCGGATGGTGGGGGCGGGAAAGGCGCTGGACGCCTGGCGTGAAGCTGAATATCTTCCTGGTGCGGCGGTGACCGACACCGCCGCACTGCAGGCCTTTATTGCGCGCGCGGCGATTACGCACCATCACCCGGTGGGAACCTGCCAAATGGGGCGTGATGCTAAGACCTCGGTGGTGGATGGCGACCTGAAAGTGCATGGTCTGGATAACCTGTGGGTGGTGGATGCATCGGTGATCCCGTCGATAACATCCGGTCCGATCCATGCCGCACTGTTGGCGATGGCCGAGTCTTTTGCTGCACATTTCTGAGCGGCGAATACAGCGCAATTGTTGGCGCGCCCGGCGATAAACCACGCCGGGCATTTTTTTGTCGAGGCCAGAGACAACGGCAGGGTTGTTTTTTGCTATGATAACCAGGGCTGTGCGCTGAGGTTCTGCACAACACCGACATACAGAGATGGCAACATGAGGATGCCAGTACATGAAATTCAAAGATTATTATGCGCTGTTGGGGGTGTCTCCCGACGACGATATCAAGGTTATCAAAACGGCTTACCGTAAGCTGGCGCGCAAGTATCATCCTGATGTCAGTACGGAGCCTGATGCAGCGGAGCGCTTTAAAGAAGTGGCGGAGGCTTATGAAGTGTTGAAAGATGCTGAGCGCCGCGCTGAGTATGACCAGATAAGGTTGCACCGCGATGACCCGCGTTTTACCGCGCAAAACACGGCTGACAGCGGCGATGCGCAATGGCAACAGCATGGCGGTGATTTTTCAGACTTTTTTGAATCGATTTTTGGCCGCCAGGGCGCGACGCGGTCGCATTCAGCCCGCCACACGTCACACGGAATGCGTGGACAGGATCTGGAAATAGCGCTGCCGCTGTTTCTGGAGGAAACCCTGAAAGAGCAAAACCGCACCATTTCTTATCAACTGCCGGTACTGGATTCTCTGGGGCAGATCGTTGATGAAACGACCAAAAAACTCAACGTGAAAATCCCGGCAGGGGTGGGTGAGGGTGAGCGGATCCGCCTTAAAGGCCAGGGCGTGGCTGGGATCGGCGGCGGCGCGAATGGCGATGTCTATCTGATTATTCACCTCGCGCCGCACCCGTTATTTGATATTGACGGTCAGGATCTGCAAATCGTGGTGCCATTAGCACCATGGGAAGCCGCTCTGGGCGCCAGCATTGAAATGCCGACGCTCTCCGGACGCATTATGTTGACCATCCCTGCAGGCAGCCAAACCGGGCAGCGGTTGCGTATTAAAGGGAAAGGGCTGGCGAATAAGCACGGAACCGGTGATTTGTACGCAGTCCTTAAAGTGGTGATGCCGGCAAAACCCGATGAAAAAACCAGCGCGCTGTGGAAATCGCTGGCCACTCAGGCCGCCTTTAATCCGCGCACCGCATGGGAGTAATGATGATGACTGATATTGAAGTAACCTTTACGGTGATTGAGTTGTGTCAGATTGTGGGTTTATCTCGCGACGAACTGAGTGAAGTGGTTGGGCTGGGGGTGATTACGCCAAAAGATGAGACCCGAACGCAGTGGATTTTTGATCACGCGGCACTGAGTCATCTGCAGCGAGCGCGGCGCTTACAGTATGAACTGGATCTGGACTGGCCCGGCATAGCGATGACCCTGACCTTGCTGGATAAAATGGACAGGCTCAGTAAAGAAAACGCACAGTTGCGGCGCCAGCTTGAACGATTTATGCCCCCACGTTGAGTTGATCTGGCGGCGCGGACCTCCGAGGCCCGCGCCAGTCATGGTGGAGAGCGGGAAGCCAGCGTTAATTGAGCGGGCGCACGCGATAGCCCCGCCGTTGTCGTTGCTCACACCAGACGGTAAAAATACCGGCGGCGGCGACAATCGCGGCGCCGATAATGGTGGAGGTGGCAGGGATGCTGCCCAGAAAGAAATAACCAATCAGCATCGACCATACCAGCGTGGTGTAATCAAATGGCGCCAACAGGGAAGCATCGGCATAGCGCAGGCTCAAGGTCATCAGAATTTGCGCCATGCCGCCAAAAAAGCCGCAGCCGATCAACAGCAAAAGCTGTAAGGTATCGGGCTGACGCCAGCCGAAGAAATATGTCGCCAGACCAATCAACATCGTCATCAGCGAAAAGTAAAACACAATAGCGCCGGGTTTCTCAATACCATTAAGAAAACGGATCTGCACCGAGGACGTTGCCGAGCACAGGGCGGCGAGCAGGGCAAATATGACGCCGAGGTTGGCAGTAGCATGCGCTGCCGATGTTGAGGATGAAAAAAAAGACGTACTGGCGCTTAAATGTGCAAAGAGCATAATAATGATGCCACTGAAGCCTACCACCACGGATAACCAGCGGTACAAATGCACTCTTTCTTTTAACAGAATTGCCGCCATAATTACGGTGAATAACGGTGCGGCATAGCTAATTGCGGTGGCATCTGC
>JAATFO010000030.1 GCA_015655145.1 Enterobacterales bacterium
GCCAGTGGATTATGAAATGGCGGCATAATTAGGTGGGAATAATTTCAGGGACAGATCACTGTGAGAGCCTGAGGGGGCGGTTCCCTTGGGCTACTCGACCCCCTATCAAAAATACTAATGGGACGGTGAGGAAACACCATGAAACGCATTTCGCCAGAACGAAAAACAGCGGCACTGGATAAATTACTGCCGCCTTACAACATGACCGTCACGGCAGTTGCACAAATGGAAGGAATATCGGAAGCTACCCTGTATAACTGGCGTAATCAGGCAAAAGCTGAAGGGAAACCGGTGCCTGGCGCAGATAACCGGACGGTACGCTATGACTGGCTGGGCCAGCATCTGTTTTCTTCACTGAAAGCGTTGCAGGAATATGCTACGCAGTGGCAGTGGTTTTATCATCATGAACGACTGAATATGGCACTGAATGGTTTTACGCCAATGCAGCGCATTCAGTGCTTATCTGATTCTACTGATTACCGCCGTTAAAAACGCGGGGATTAGCGTTCCGCTTCGACCTCGATAATCATCTCCTCCGGGCCTGTACACAAGATTTTGATGTATTCAATCCAACATTAAATGAAGATTAATTTATGGATGAAAAACAGCCGCAGTCTCACAAGCTGGCTAAAAATCTCAAAATGCCTGAAGATCTTAGCCAGTTATATAGTCTGCTCAAAGAAATCAGCGTTGAAGCCGCTCCCAATGCTGAAATGGTCCACCGGATCGGGCACGATAAATACCCGCCCAAATCGAGGGGCAATCCCCGCAACGGCTATTCTTTCTGCGCGTTGATATTGCCAGTAAATACGCTGGCTGGCGCATTTTCGCGCTCGTCACGGGCAATCCAACGATAGCATCCCGCACCCAGTGCGGCGCCGATAAACCAGCTAAAGTTGGCGATCGCATGCAGTGAGGGAATAAAGCTGATGACCAGTCCGATCAGCACAGCGGGTACCAGCGAGGCAATCGCTTTGGGGTTAAAGCCGCCGCGATACCAGTATCGTCCGCTGGGGGTATCATCAAACAAATCGTCGACAAACACCTGGCTGCGTTTGATCAGATAAAAATCGGCCAGCAAAATACCAAATAGCGGGCCTATAAAGGCGCCTAACACATCCAGCGTATAGTGAATCAATTCCGGTGACTGAAACAGGTTCCACGGCGTCAGCAACACTGAACCGACGGCGGCAATCATGCCGCCGGTACGGAAGCTGATTTTTTGTGGTGAACAATTTGAGAAGTCGAAGGCGGGCGAAACGAAGTTTGCCACGATATTAATGCCAATGGTGGCGGTAATCATGGTCAGCAGACCGATCGCCACAGCCAGATCATTGCCGACCATACTCACTGTTTCAATTGGATCGGTGATCATTTTACCAAAGAGTGACTGTGTCCCGGAAACAATCACCACAGTGACAATAGAAAACAGCAGGAAGTTGAACGGCAGTCCCCAGCGATTACCGCGTCGAATTTCACTGAGACTTTTGCCATAACGTGAAAAGTCACCGAAATTGAGCAGCGGACCAGAAAAATAGGATACGACCAGCGCGGTGGCGGTGATCATTTGCCAGGTTTGCTCTCCGCTGCTCAATTGCTTACTGGCGAGCGTGAAAGAAATTCCGTCGAAGCCGGTTTTGTATACAATCCAGCTTGCCAGCGCCACCATGACCACATAGACGGCCGGCCCTGCGATATCAATAAAACGTTTGATCGCCGACATGCCATGCCAGAACACCATCGCCTGGAGAAACCACATTATCCCGAAGCAGATCCAGCCTAATGTTGATAACCCCAACCAGGCACTGTGGGTCAAACTGGTGAGCGACGGCCAGAATTTCAGCAGCACCAACATCAGTGCATTGGCGGCCAGATAAGTCTGTATTCCGTACCAGGCAAAGGCAATCAACCCGCGGATCACTGCGGGAATATTGGCGCCGAAGACCCCAAAGGCCTGACGGCAGATTACCGCATACGGCACGCCGGCCATCTGGCTGGGCTTCGCGACCAGGTTGGCGCAGAGTTGCACGATACAAATGCCGATCAGCAAACAAAGCAGTACTTGCCAACTGGCCAGCCCCAGAGTAAAGAAACTGGCGGCGACCACATACCCGCCCATACTGTGTACATCAGACATCCAGAATGAAAAGATATTGTACCAGCTCCAGGTTTGGTGGCGTGTAGGGGCAAGATCCACATTGCATAACCGTGGGCTGTATTTCGCATTAGCTTCACTGGCTGAAGCCGGGGTAACGCCTGAATGATTTGGCATGAAACCTGCTCCTCTTCATATCACCTGTTAAACATGTCGTCAGGGCGATGTTGCAGGATCCAGGCCAGAAATGAATTTTTGTATACAAAAGTTATGAATAATGTATACGATCTTGTCGGCGATGACATTAACCGGAGTGGGTAATGACGAGTGAAACCGGTCTGAAAACGGCCTCTGACTTGAATGATAAAGATGAACCGATTTACCAGGCGTTGATGGCGGCAATGGTGGAACATCAGTTGCCGCCGGGGAGTAAATTACCGGAAGAGGCACTGTCCGAGGTGTTTGGCGTCAGTCGTACCGGGATCCGCAAAGTATTGCAACGCCTCGCGGCAGTGCAAATGGTCACGCTGACGCCCAAACGTGGTGCGCATGTCAGCATGCCTGGCGTGGAAGAAGCGCGGGATATTTTTCGTACCCGTGCATTGGTTGAATGCGCCAATTTACCCGCGGTGCTGGCTCATTGTCAGCCGCCACATCTGGTGGCACTGGAAAAACTCAACCGCCAGGAGAAACACGCCCATGACGCGCATGATGGCCCGGCCGCAATCCGCCTTTCAGCAACGTTCCACATCCAGTTACAGACTATTTCCGGCAATCAGGTATTGACAGAAATGGTGACGCGGTTAACGCAACGCTCTTCACTGGTGATTGCGCTCTGGGGCGCCCCCTGGCAACAGGGGTGTCGGTGCGATGATCACGATGGACTGGTCAACTTGCTACGCCAAAAAGCACTCGCCCCTCTGACTGCCGCGCTGCAACATCATTTTGACCATATTATGGCATCGCTGCATTTCGAGCGCAGTGGCGACACATTGCCTGATTTTGCCCAGTTGTTTGCTAATAAAGGGATGGGTTACGCATGGAAAAGATGATCATTCAGGTTATCAACCCCAATACCAGTGGGGCAATGACGGAAACTATTGCCCACGCGGCGCGTGGTGCGGCAGCGGCCGGGACGGAAATCATTGCGGTTTCACCGTCACAAGGGGTACCTTCAATAGAAGGGCACTTTGATGAAGCGATTGCCACGCTTGGTGTGCTGGAGCAAATCAAGTATGGCCGGGAACAGGGCGTCAACGGTCATGTGATAGCCTGCTTTGGCGATCCCGGGTTATTGGCTGCACGTGAACTGGCCGAAGGGCCGGTGGTGGGGATTGCTGAAGCGGCGATGCATATGGCAACTCTGGTGGCAACGCGTTTTTCCGTTATAACTACGTTGCCGCGGACCTTGATTATTGCGCGACATTTAGTTCAGCAGTATGGGTTTGGGCATCACTGTGCCGCGTTGCACGCCATTGATATGCCGGTACTGGCGCTGGAAGATGGCAGCGGTATGGCGCAGGAAAAAGTGCGGGCGCGTTGTATACACGCCATGCGGGAAGATCATTGCGGGGCGATTGTTTTGGGGTGTGGGGGGATGGCGACGCTGGCACAAACGCTGACTCGCGAACTTGGTTTGCCGGTGATAGATGGCGTCGGGGCGGCGGTCAAAATGGTCGAATCTCTGGTGTCCCTTGGCTTAACCACCAGCAAACATGGTGATTTAAATTATCCTATCCAAAAAACGATAACCGGCGCCTTTCAGCACCTAAACTAACAGCGGTGACTGAATGAGTACCGTCAACACATCGATAAGGTGAGCACGGGCGGTGTTAAAGCTGAAAACAGGAACTCTGCTCATGACGAATGATATAGAAAAGAAAACATACAGTTTCAACAAAAACTATCCGCGCGACATGCGTGGTTATGGCGCTAACCCGCCCCATGCCGCCTGGCCTGGCGGCGCGCGTATAGCGGTGCAGTTTGTGCTCAATTATGAAGAAGGCGCGGAAAGTAATGTGTTGCACGGTGATGCCGGATCGGAGCAATTCTTGTCCGATATTGTTGGCGCGGCAAGTTATGCCGATCGTCACATGTCGCTGGAATCGCTGTATGAATATGGTTCACGCGCTGGTTTCTGGCGCATCCACGGTGAATTTCAGCGCAGAGGGTTGCCGCTGACGATTTTCGGCGTGGCGATGGCGATGGCGCGCAATCCCGACGTGGTCGCTGCGATTAAAGAAGCGAAGTACGATGTTGTCAGCCATGGCTGGCGCTGGATCCATTATCAGGGAATGGATGCTAAAACTGAGCGACAACATATGCAACAGGCGGTGGATGTGTTGCAGGATCTTTTTGGCGCTACGCCGACGGGCTGGTACACCGGGCGCGATAGTCCAAATACGCGTCGACTGGTGGTAGAACAGGGCGCGTTCAGTTATGACAGCGATTACTACGGCGATGATTTGCCTTTCTGGACGCCGGTGACCTGCCAGGATGGTACAGTCAAACCGCATCTGATTATCCCTTATTCGCTGGAAACCAACGATATGCGCTTTGTTTCACCACAAGGGTTTACGACGTCTGAACAATTTTATACTTACCTGAAAGATACCTTTGATGTGTTGTATGAAGAGGGAAAAACTGCGCCGAAGATGATGTCGGTTGGCATGCATTGCCGTTTGCTGGGGCGTCCGGGACGCTTTCGTGCCTTACAACGTTTCCTGGATGAGATTCAGCGCCATGATAAGGTTTGGATTTGCACCCGCCAGCAAATTGCCGATCACTGGATGAAACACCACCCGGCAGCCGAAATATAACCGACTTCGCCTTAACCCTCCGCCCGGGTGGTGTTGTCTTTAGCCCATAAAACTGACCTGTGCCGCGACGATCCGCCAGCCACAGGGTAATTTGACCCAGGTTTGCTGCTGGCGACCTACCTTTTCGCTGCCCTGACGGGTGAATTCGGTACTGCAAACGGCATAATCTTCACCAAAGGTCGTGATTTGCGTATTGTGCAACTGGCGATCCAGCCCATTGGGCGCGCGTGCGGCACGGAAGGCGCGAATGGCGTCGATGCCATACAAATTCTCGTGCGCGCCAATACGGACGGTCCGCGCATCGTGCCAGAACAGTTCATCCAGCACGGCGGTGTCATTAGTGATCAGCGCCTGCTCATAGCGGTAAAATGCGGCGGTGACTTCGGCGAGAATGGCAGGACGATCAATATGTTCACTTTTCATGTTTTCAGCTCACAGTGGCAGCTTCTGTGTGGACTAACCCGTGTTGCACCAGCGCCCGTGCGACACGCAGACAGATCGCTTCGTTAAACGGCGCGGCGATCAATTGTACGCCAATTGGCAACCCACTGGTGGTTGACAACGGCACGCTGACTACGGGCAGACCGAGGAACGAAATTGGCTGCGTCAGCATTCCCATGCTGGCGCGCGCAGGCAGCTTGACGCCGTTGATCGAGATGGTTTCCTGACCAATAGTGGTGGCGCAACAAGGGGTTGCCGGCGCGATCAGCACGTCAAACTGCGCAAACAGCGGCAGAACGCGTTGCTGGAAATAACGCCGGAAGCGCTGTGCCTGTACATACCAGGCGGCAGGGATCATCGCACCGGCCAGCAGACGTTCGCGTGATAAGGGTTCAATACGTTCTGGCTCCGTGCGGAGCGCGGGCAGATAATGATTTCCCCCTTCAGAGGCGGTGATAATAAAGGCGGCTGAACGGGCAAGATCCGCCTCAGGCAAGATCACTTCATCCCGTGCGGCAAGGGCCTGTGCGACAGTGGCTACCGCCTGGCGGGCATTGTCGTCGCACCAGGTGTGAAAATAGCCACCAAGCACGCCGCAGCGCAATCCTTGCTGTCCTTTTTCCAGCATGGCGCGACTGAGCTGAACGGCCACATTGGCCTGGAATGCATCCTGGTCATCATGGCCTTGCAAGGCATCATATACCGTGGACAAATCATCAGCACAGCGGGCGAATGGACCAATATGGTCGATGCTGGCGACAAACGGATGGCTACCACTGCGCGACAGACGGCCAAACGTCGGTTTCAGACCGAGTACGCCGCATAATGAGGCCGGTACGCGGATTGATCCGTTGGTGTCGCTACCGAGCGAAAAATGCACCAGACCGGCGGCGAAAGCAGCGGCAGAACCGCCGGAAGATCCCCCGGCAATGCGTGTCAGATCGCGTGGATTATGTGTGGCGCCATAATGGCTGTTTTCCGTGGTAAAGCCGTAAGCATAGGCATCCATATTGAGCATGCCGGAGAGCAGGGCGCCGCTGTTTGCCAGTTTTTTCACCGCCCAGGCGTCATTCCGTGCCGGAGAACGGTCACTAAACAAACTGGCGCCAGCCAGCGTGCTGAAGCCGGTGACATCGAACAAATTTTTTACCGCATAAGGTATGCCGGCAAGTGCTGGCAGCGGTTGGCCTTCACGGCGTTGACGATCAACCCGGTCGGCTTCCTGTAACATGCGTTCCCGGGTGATTTCCGTCCAGGCATTGATGCGTGGGTTCTGTGTTTCGATCGCCGTCAGCGTTTGCTGTGCAATCTCGCGGGCGCTCAGTTCACCTTTATCCAGCGCGGTGTGCAGTTGCGCAATTGAAAGAGACGCCAGATTCATGCCTGATAAACTCCTGCTACTTCCAAACGGTCATCGAGCTGAAATGCCATCAGGGGCTCAGCCATGTTGGCGATGCGGGTAAATTGCGTCAGCAATTCAGCGCGGCGCGCATCGGTCAGTTCAAGATTGAGTACCTGTTCCATTTGCGCCACATACGCGGCCCAGTCAGTGGTTTTGTTCATTGCCATCTCCTGTTAAAAACCGGCGGCACTGCCGTTGCTGCGCGGATCAAATGCACCTTCCAGCATGCCATTATTGTGTCGTACGATAGCGCCAGCATGGCCGACCGCTTCGCTAAAATCAGGGAGTATTTCAACCTCATGACCGCGTGCGCGCAGCGCGGCAACTGTCGCGGCAGAAAAACGCCCTTCCAGTTTGAGTGAATCAGAGGATTGTCCCCAGGTGCGTCCCAATAGCCAGCGCGGCGCGCTAATCGCCTCTTGTAGCGCCAGCCCCTGTACGACATGGCGAGTAAAAATTGCCGCCTGGGTTTGTGGTTGTCCATCGCCCCCCATTGAACCATACACCATGGTACGGCCGTCATTGAGTCGCGCCGCCGCTGGATTTAACGTATGGAAAGGCTGTTTGCCTGGGGCCAGCGCCAGCAGATGGCCAGGTTGCAGACTAAACGCCGCCCCGCGGTTCTGCCAGACAATGCCGGTATCAGGCAGGACGACGCCGCTGCCAAATTCATGATAAATACTTTGAATAAAAGAAACGGCCAGACCGCAGCTATCTATAGTGCCCATCCATACCGTATCGCCAGGACCACGACCGGAACCCCAGGGCGCGGCACGCTGATCATCAATTTTTTCCGCCATCATTGCCAGCCGATCAGGTTCCAGCAAGCGTTGCATGGTTTCCGTCATCTGCGTCGGATCGGTGATATAGCGGTCGCGCAAGCTGAATGCCTGTTTGGTGGCTTCCACCAGACGATGTACCGTAAGGGCATCATCAGCCTGCGCCATATTCAAATGATCGGTAATGCCGAGGATTGCCAGTGACACCGCCCCTTGCGTCGGGGGCGGCATGTTAAAGATTTCCCCGTGTTGATGCGTTATCTGTAAAGGGAGCTGGCGTTTCGCCCGATGCTGGTTGAGATCGTCAGCGGTAACGGGCATACCAAGCTGTGACATGCCCTGCGCCAGTTTGCGCGCCAGTGAGCCACGATAAAAACTGTCCAGTCCTTCGTCTGCCAGCATACATAAGGTGTTTGCCAGTAAGGGCTGAGTGAAGCGACTGCCGGTGCGGGGTACCTCGCCGGTCGGTAAAAAGGTCTGCGCGAACCCGGGTTGTGTAACCAGTTCAGCGTATTTGGCGCGGGTCGCTGACATTTGTGATTGCGTGACAGGAATACCGTCAGCCGCATAGCGAATGGCATCGCGCAGCAGGCGTGCCAGCGACAAGGGTCGGTTATTCTGCTCGCGGGGAATATTCAGCGCAGCTGACCAGCCGCTCACCGTGCCAGCGACGGTCAGCGCCGCTTTTACACCCCGATGCGGAATGTTTTTTTCTCCGGCGTAGAAACCGATATCAGCCAGCGAACCGGCGGCGCCGCTGGCGTCAATGGCTATGGGTTCACCCTGGGGCGGCATGATCAACCAAAAGCCGTCACCGCCTAAGCCATTCATGTGCGGGTAGACCACCGCGATAGTTGCAGCGGCGGCAACCATGGCTTCAATGGCGTCGCCGCCGTCACGCAGGACTGCCAGCGCACTTTCACTTGCGAGGTGGTGCGGCGTTACCGCCATGCCAAAAGGCGCCCTATTACTGTGTATCATTAGATTCTCGTTTTTATCAGGCCACCGGAAGAAGAAGCAAGAGCTGTTCCAGATTTGTGCCGGTGGGACATGACGAGGCGATAACGTGGCTGAAGACGTTGGCGATGCGGCTAATCGGGATCACTTTATGCTATGTTGTTGCGAAACGAAAGTTACAGGAATACCGCATGCAGCAATTTGATGAACGGTTGAAAAACCACTATCCGCATCTGTCACCCCAGGAGCAACGTGTTGCTGACTTCATCTTCGACCATTTTGACGACCTTATCAGTTACAACAGTGCAGAACTGGCAAGACTCAGCGGCGTTTCAAAAGCCACGGTCAGCCGGTTGTTTAAGCGCCTGGGTTATGAAAAATATAAAGAGATGCGCGAAGAGCTACGTACATTGCGCCAGAGCGGCATGCCGCTGACCGATAATCGTGACGCGGTACAAGGCAATACCTTGTTGTCGCGTCACTACCGGCAAGAAATGGCGAACCTGACGCAATGGGTCAACGCCCTTGACGCGCAACAATTTGGTGAAGTGATTCAGTCACTGTCTGAGGCGAAACGTATTTTTATCATTGGCATGCGTAATGCCTATCCCGTGGCGCTGCATTTGCGCCAACAGCTGTTGCAGGCGCGAGAGCAAGTGTATATCGTGCCGCAACCCGGCCAAACGCTGGCGGAAGAACTGGTGGATATCACCCGGGAGGACATGGTGGTGGTGGTGGCTTTCCGCCGTCGCCCGCGCATTATCCTGCCGTTGTTGCAGCAATTGCAGCAACAGGACATCCCGGTTTTGGCATTGTGTGAACCGCAGGCGCAAAATATCAGGGCGCTGGTGCGCTGGCAACTTTGCGCGCCCCTTGACAGCGTTTCGGCGTTTGACAGTTATGCCGCGGCAATGAGTGTGATCAACTTGCTGGCTAATGCGCTGCTGCATGCGTGCTTATCACTGGGACGCCAGCGCATCCATCTCATTGCCGGGGGGTATCGCCAGCTTGACGAGCTGGAACAACGTTAATGGGGCACCATTTTGGTGCTCCGCCTTATTTTGGTTCAACGTAATTCATCACAATATTCTCATCGCATACCACCATTACTGACGTCGCACTTACTATGAACGCTCGCTTTTTCCTGGCACATTAGTTGCAAAATCAATTTGTGAGAATCTTTTGTTTCATGCTAAATAACCCGGGGAAGTCATAATGAAGAAAATCATGGTAGCTGTTCTTGGCGTGGCGTTATGGGCGGCTCAAGTGGGTGGCGCGTTGGCGGATCAGTTACAACAGATTGAGCAACGTGGTGTATTGCGTGTGGCGGTGCCACAAGATTTTCCACCGTTTGGTTCGGTCGGTACCGATTTGCAACCACAAGGCTACGATATTGATATGGCGAAATATCTGGCGAAACAAATGAAACTAACGTTACAACTGGTCCCTGTCACTAGCGCCAATCGTGTGCCGTACCTGCAAACCGATAAAGTCGATCTGGTGATCTCAAGTCTGGGGAAAAATGCTGAACGGGAGAAAGTCATTGCTTTTAGTCGTGCCTACGCGCCGTTTTTCCTCGGCGTGTTTGGTCCCAAAGATCAACCGTTACAGGATGCGGCAGGTCTGAAAGACAAATCGGTTGGTGTGACGCGCGGGGCAGTCGAAGATATGGTGCTGAGCAGTGTGGCGCCAAAGGACGCGCAGATTAAACGTTATGAAGATAATAACACTACGCTGTCGGCCTGGCTTTCCGGACAAGTGCAATACATCGCCACTGGCAACCTGGTGGTCGCCGCCATCACCCGGCAAAATGCCGAAAAAGCGCCGGTAGCCAAATTCATGTTAAAAGATTCCCCGTGCTTTATTGGTCTGCGCAAAAATGAACCGGCGTTACAACAGAAAGTGGA
Source organism: Enterobacterales bacterium (assembly GCA_015655145.1). Taxonomy (GTDB): domain Bacteria; phylum Pseudomonadota; class Gammaproteobacteria; order Enterobacterales; family Enterobacteriaceae; genus JAATFO01. Next base: position 10,401 of record JAATFO010000030.1, read on the forward strand.
TGCGCTGATTGAACAGGCGTTGAAAGATGGCACGCTGAACGCCTTATCGCAAACATGGCTGAAAGCCCCGTTGCCCGCTGACCTGGGCGCGTAAGGACGCGTGATGATCGGACAACTCAACTTTCCGGCGCTATGGCCATACTGGCCTGAATTGTTGGCTGGCCTGTGGGTCACCATCCAACTCACGGTACTGGCAACCACAGGCGGTGTGGCGCTGGGGGTACTCGGTGCGGCATTGCGCAGTGGCAAATCGTGGTGGCTAAGCCGTCTTTGGGGGGGCTATGTTGAGCTCGTCCGCAACACGCCGTTTGTGGTGCAACTGTTTTTTATCGTATTTGGCTTGCCCGGTATCGGATTAAAACTGACAGCGGGAGAGGCGGCGTTATTGGCGATGTTGATTAATCTTGGCGCCTACAGCACTGAGATTATCCGCGCCGGTATCCAGGTAACACCAAAAGGACAATGGGAAGCCGGGCGCGTGCTCGGATTAACCCGTTTACAAATCTTTTCCCGCGTGGTGTTGCCGCCAGCCCTGAAGCGTATTTACCCGGCGCTGGTGAGTCAGTGCATTATTGTCATGCTGGGGTCGTCGGTGGTTTCTCAGGTATCGTATGAAGAACTGACCTTTGCCGCCAACCTGATCCAGTCACGCACTTTTTTGAGTTTTGAAGTCTACCTGGTGACCACATTAATGTATTTGCTGCTCTCGATTGCCATGCGCCAGCTATTGCTGGTCGTCGGGCGTAAATGGCTGGGAGTGCAACCATGATGGCCACGTTTACTGACTGGGACATTTTGCGCAACCTGTTACTGGCACTGCGCTGGACGCTGTTGTTGTCGCTGGTGGCGTTTTTCGGCGGCACGCTTGTCACCTTACCGTTACTGCTGTTACGTCTGACGGCCCGACGCGGGACGATGTCGTTGATCCGCGGTTACATCGCTCTATTTCAGGGAACACCGTTGCTGATGCAACTGTTCCTCGCTTTTTTCGGGGTCGGGTTATTCGGCGTTAATGTCTCGCCGTGGACCGCCGCATCACTGGCGCTGACACTGTATACCAGCGCTTTTCTGCTGGATATCTGGTACGGCAGCATTCAGGCGTTACCCCCCGGTCAGTGGGAGGCATCACGCTGTCTTGGGCTTAGCTTTGGGCAAACATTGTTTCATGTGGTGGTGGCGCAAGCGATGCGTATCGCCATCGCGCCGACGGTAGGTTTTGCCGTACAGGTGATTAAAGGTACCGCGCTGGCTTCGATTATCGGTTTCGTCGAGCTAACCAAAGCCGGCACCATGTTGAATAACGTCACCTATCAGCCGTTTAAAGTCTTTGGGCTGGTGGCGTTGGGCTACTTCCTGCTGTGTTATCCGCTGTCGCGTTACAGTCAGTATCTGGAGAAAAAATTCAATGCCGCTCATCACCATTAATCAGGTACAAAAATATTACGGCGATAACCATGTGCTGAAAGGCGTGGATCTCGACATCGACATGGGTGAGGTGATCGCGATTATTGGCCGTAGCGGTTCCGGGAAAAGTACCTTGCTGCGCTGTATCAATGGCCTGGAGAGTTATCAGGAAGGCAGCATTAAGCTGGGTGGTATGACCATTACTGATCGCGATTCACAAGCGCGGGAAATCAGCCGCTCGGTGGGCATGGTCTTTCAGCATTTCAATCTGTTCCCACATATGACCGCGTGCGAAAACGTCATGCTGGCGCCGCGACGCGTATTAAAGAAAAACGCCACGGAATGCCGTGAACTGGCACGCCAGATGCTGGAAAAAGTCGGACTTGGCGAACGGATGGATTATTACCCGGCAAACCTTTCTGGCGGTCAGCAACAGCGGGTGGCGATTGCCCGGGCGCTGGCGATGTCGCCTAAAGTCTTACTGTGTGATGAAATCACCTCCGCGCTTGATCCGGAACTGGTTGGCGACGTATTGAACGTGCTGGCGCAACTGGCGGCGGAAGGTATGACATTGATTCTGGTCACCCATGAGATGAATTTTGCCCGTGAAGTCGGCGATCGGGTGGTGTTTATGCACCAGGGCCGCGTCTGGGAGCAAGGAAACAGTAAAACTGTATTTTCTGCGCCACAAACCGCTGAACTGACGCAGTTTATCTCGTCGGTAAGGGGCCTGCGGTAAGGCAAACAGTCAATTTTGTGAATAAGGTGAATAAAGGAAACATCCATGGACATGAGCCACTACCCACAACTTAACCCGCCGGCCCGTTTGCTGATGGGGCCGGGGCCGATCAACGTCGATCCGCGTGTGTTACGGGCGATGTCAACGCAATTGGTTGGTCAGTACGACCCGGCGATGACGCAGTATATGAATGAGGTGATGGAACTCTATCGCGCTCTGTTCCGCACCGATAATCCCGGAACGTTACTGATTGATGGCACCTCACGGGCCGGTATTGAGGCTATCCTGCTGTCGGCGATCCGTCCGGGAGACAAAGTACTGGTGCCGGTCTTTGGCCGTTTTGGCCATCTGTTATGTGAAATTGCGCGTCGCTGTCGGGCGCAAGTGCATACCATTGAGGTGCCGTGGGGAGACGTCTTCACGCCCGATCAGATTGAAACGGCGATCAAAACCGTGCGTCCACGGCTGTTACTGACCGTGCAGGGCGACACGTCCACCACCATGTTGCAGCCGCTTGCGGAGCTGGGCGCCCTCTGCCGGCAATATGGGGTGTTATTTTATACCGATGCCACGGCCTCGTTCGGTGGCAATGTATTGGAAACCGATGCCTGGGGGCTGGATGCGGTTTCCGCCGGAATGCAAAAGTGTCTGGGCGGGCCTTCGGGGACTTCACCGGTTACCCTCAGCCCGCAGATGGAAGCGGTGATCCGCCAGCGCAAATGTGTGGAAGCGGGCATTCGCACCGCCGCCCATCTGGACGGCGATGATGAGATGATTTACTCCAACTATTTCGATCTCGGCATGATCCTCGATTACTGGGGACCGGAGCGACTTAATCATCATACGGAAGCCACCACGGCATTGTTTGGCGCGCGCGAATGCGCGCGGATATTGTTGCAGGAAGGGTTAGATAACAGTATTGCCCGTCATAAACAGCATGGGGATGCTTTGCTGAAAGGTATTCAGGGCATGGGGCTGGCGACTTTTGGTGATGTGCGACACAAAATGAATAACGTGCTGGGGGTGATTATTCCGTCGGGCGTTGATGGCGACCAGGTCCGCAAGCTGATGCTGGCGGATTTTGGTATTGAAATTGGTACCTCATTCGGACCGCTAATTGGCAAAGTGTGGCGCATCGGCACCATGGGGTACAACGCGCGGAAAGACTGTGTGCTGCAAACTCTGGCTGCGCTGGAAGCGGTATTGAATCACCTTGGTTTTAATACGATTCAGGGGGCGGCCTTACAGGCGGCCTGGGATCATTATACTGACGGGAGTCATTAATGTGTGACAGCCTGATGAGTGCCGCCGAGGCGGCGCAGGCGGCGGCACGCGTGCTCGGACGTTGTGATGCCCTGGCGGAGATCAGTGAAACCCGCGGACAACTGACGCGGGTCTATCTGTCACCGGAACATCTGCATGCCAACCGGTGTGTGGGTGAATGGATGAAAGCCGCAGGGATGACGGTGTGGCAGGATGCTGTTGGCAATATTTGTGGTCGCTATGAAGCGGCGGAGCCGGGCAGGCCCGCGCTGTTACTCGGATCGCATCTCGATACCGTGCGTAATGCCGGTCGTTACGACGGCATGCTCGGGGTACTGACCGCGATTGAAACCGTGCAGTATCTGCATCAACATCAGCGGCGGCTGCCACTGGCAATTGAAATTGTGGGCTTTGGCGATGAAGAAGGCACCCGCTTTGGCATTACGTTGCTCGGTAGCCGTGGTCTCACCGGTAGCTGGCCGGCAAGTTGGTTAACCCATTCCGGCAGTGACGGTCTTAGCGTGGCTGATGCCATGACACAGGCGGGTCTTAACCCCGATAAGGTGGCTTTAGCCGCACGTCAGGTTGACGACATTGTGGCCTATCTTGAGTTACATATCGAACAAGGGCCTTGCCTGGAACAGGCGGATCTGGCGCTTGGGGTGGTCACGACGATCAATGGTGCGCGCCGTCTTAACTGTCGTTTTCTTGGTGAGGCCGGGCATGCGGGCACGGTGCCGATGGCGCAGCGCAAAGATGCGCTGGCCGCCACCGCCGAATGGATAACAGCGCTTGAAACCGCCACATTGCAGCAGGGCGCGCCCTGGGTCGCAACGGTGGGCATGGTGCAATGCATTCCGGGCGCCGCCAATGTCATCCCGGGGGAGGTGCATCTGACACTGGATGTTCGTGGCCCGCAGGATCATGGGCTGGAGGCGCTGCTTGCTGGCTTGCTGGCGCAGGCTGACGGTATTGCACGGCGTCGGGGCGTGCGTTTTAGCGCCGAAACCTATTACCGCATTGGCGCTACCGCCTGTGATGAAACTTTGCAGGCAGTGCTGACGCAGGCTGTCACTATGGCTCAGGGGCGAAGTTTGTCATTATCCAGTGGTGCCGGCCATGATGCGATTGCCATAGCAGAGCGCTGGCCGGTGGGCATGTTGTTTGTGCGTTGCGATCGCGGTATCAGCCACCATCCGGCAGAAGCGGTGAGAGAGGACGATGTCGCCCGGGCGATTCGGGCCTACATACAGGCTGTGTCACTGTTGGCCGCCAGGCTCGGCGGATGAACACAGGCACAGACGAGATCCTGCTCGTTACTACACTTTATGGCGATTAACTGTACACCGACCCGATCCGTTATCGGGATTCGGGCGGTGGTTTGGCTTGCGTTCCTGGGGGCGAAGATTAAAAACGAAATGAATCAGCATCGCGCCAGGCCGGAAAACGCGTGCGATATTCCTGCAGACTTTCCAGTGAAAGGTCAGCATCAAGCCGGGCAGGCTGAAAACGTTCGCCAGCCGCCAGTATCTCGCCCTGTGGGCTGATAATCCGGCTGTCTCCGCTGTACGAATGGTGATTGCCGTCCGTTCCGATACGATTACAACCCGCGACATAAGCCTGGTTTTCGATAGCGCGCGCCAGCAACAAGGCTTGCCAGTGCAGCGCCCGTGGCGCTGGCCAGTTGGCGACATACAACGCCAGATCGTAATCATTCTGGTTGCGGGAAAACACCGGGAAACGCAGATCGTAGCAAATTTGCGGCAGAATGCGCCAGCCACGCCATGTAATTACCTCTCGCTGGGTACCCGCCTGATAATAATGGTGTTCATCCGCCATGCGAAACAAATGACGTTTGTCATAGGTATGCAATTTGCCATCGGGTTCCACCAGCAAAAAACGATTAACAGCGCCGTTTTCTGTCTGCAGCGCTGCGCTGCCGCCAATCATGGCATGGCAAGCTTTGGCATGTTCCTGCAACCATGTCACCACGCGCGTTTGTGGCAATGCGGTTTCGGCCGCCTCCATGGCGAACCCGGTAGTAAACATCTCTGGCAGGATGATCAGATCACGCAGGCGAATCTCACTCAGCAGCGTCGAGAAATGCGCCAGATTGGCTTCGCCATCCATCCAGACCAACGGTTGTTGCAGTACGGTAAGTTTTAACATTGGCATAAGCGCTCCGCCGCCTGGTCCAGGGTAGCGTCCTGTTTGGCAAAACAGAGACGAATCAGTTTATGTGGAAAGGGATCAGCACAGAAAACGGAGAGGGGGATTGCCGCCACGCCAACCTCTTTGGTCAACCATTGACAGAAACTGACATCATCCAGATCAGAAATTTTATGGTAATCCGCCAACAGGAAATAGGTTCCTTCACAGGGCAATATCTCAAAGCGGCTGGTCGCCAGCGCCTGTACGAAGCGATCGCGCCGGGCACGGTAAAAATCCGGCAACTGACGGTAGTGCTGCGGCTGAGAACGTAAGATATCCGCCAGCGCCAGTTGTGTCGGGGTGTTTACCGCAAATGTCAGGAACTGGTGAATTTTGCGCACCTCGGCGCTCAACGCGGCCGGTGCTACGCAATAGCCTACTTTCCATCCGGTCATATGATAGGTCTTGCCAAAAGAGGAAACGGCGATGGCCCGTTGCCGCAAATGGGGGTGAGCCAGTACGCTGGCATGACCTTCGTCTGCAAAGCAAATATGCTCGTACACTTCATCGCTCAGTACGTAGATTTCGTGAGCGACTATCGCCTGCCACAAGGCGGCAAAATCATGTTGCCGCCAGACGGTAGCCGACGGGTTATGCGGCGTATTCAGGATAACCAGACGGGTGCGTGGTGAGATAACGCTGGCAAAGGCCTGCCAGTCGACATGAAACGCCGGGGGATGTAATGCTATGCGTTTTAATACTCCGCCGGCGAGCATCACCGCGGGTGCGTAACTGTCATAACTCGGATCGAAGCAAATCACTTCATCACCTGGTCGCACCAGCGCGGTAATGGCGGCATACAGCGCTTCGGTAGCTCCTGCAGTGACGGTGATGTCACTGTTGGCATCAGGTTTGTAACCATAAAGCTCCGCGGTTTTATCGGCAATGGCTTCGCGCAGTGCCGGTACACCGGTCATTGGGGCATACTGGTTTTCACCCTTCCTGACATGGCAGGCAAGGCGTTCTTGTAATTCGACAGGGCCATCGAAATCAGGGAAGCCCTGTGACAGATTAATCGCCTGGTATTGCTGCGCCAGCGCACTCATTTGGGTAAATATAGTGGTGCCAAGCGTCGGCAATTTACTCTTGGGAACCAACGGATCCTGACTCATCAATGTGTCACCTTCGGCATGGTTGTCAGTACGGTATCAGTGTTGTGTTATTACCATGATAACGCGGGATTAGTCAGTGACTTTACATGAATGAAAGTTAAGAATACAACCGAAGCAATGCCGCTGGGTACGGATAGTGCAAACCCGGGATATGCTGCGCGTGGGCGGTGTCTGGCGGCGGGTAGCGGTGTCCGTTGACCATGGTGAGCTGACCAGGCAGCGCCGGGAGTGGAGAAAATCCATGAAAATATTTCAAATACAACTGGTTATGAATCATTTCCGCCCCTTTTATCCATACTGTTTGGGTATCATCCTGCCATAAAAATGGTATTGGACGGTGTGTCGGTAGATTGGCACCATCCTCAGCACGCTATAACGTTCATTGCGCGTCATTCGTGGTTAAAAGGAGAGCCATTGCCCGTTGTCGCTTTTGCACTAACTCACGGTCATGGTGACTACGCTGATACAGCGTGCCATTGATGGCCAATAAGATCTGTTATATGAAGCCGGAAAGATATCGCTATCGTTCCCGCTCATGGCGTTGACAGTCTTTCGACCTGAGTGGTTGGAGATGCGTTACGACCATGGAATATGGGTATGTTAACCCGCCCGTATGCCTTTCCCTGACCGATACAACGCGCCGAGTTCCCACTTGTATTCTTCTTATGATTGATATCAACCTTTAAGGAAACAGAAGTATGGAACCCGTTATTACGTCGCTGCCGCGTGGGATTGTTGCGGTCGCTTTGATTCTGGTTTTCTCTCTCGTGGTGTCCACGGCCTTCTCCCCTGATACGCTCACCGGTTGGGCCTCTCTGGTGCTGGTGGCGATGGTCCCCACCCAGGTGGTGGTCGGGTTGTTCTGGGGTGGGGCGTATCCGCGAGGAATCGCCACGCTGACGCCGCCACTGCGTGGTTTGGCCTATCTGGTGATAACCATGATTATCGCCAGCATTGTGATATTCTTCGTGATCACTGTGATTGGCGGTGGTGTGACACCGCCAACACCGTTTGTGATAATGTTCCTGATCCTTTCAGTACCGGTGACGGTAACGCTGGTGGTGATATTGCAGGGTTGGCCATTCAGCGGCCTGTTTAAAAGCCCGGGTACGCAAGGTATCGCATTACTTGTCACTGCTTATGCGATTACCTTTTTGTTGTTTCATACGCTGTTCAATTTTTCTTTTGCGCAGCAGGCGCCGTTCTGGCAGGCGGCGCTTGATCCGGCTGGCGTGTTTCCGGCATGGTACCCACTGGCGGCAAGCCTTGATGCGCTGGTTTTTATTCTGGTACTGGTCTTGTTCGATTTCTGGCCCATCTCGGCACTGGCGCGTGCGGTGCCGCTGTTCAGCAAACAACCGCTTTTCGGTTTGGCGGCGGCGGTGCTGGTAGCCGTATGTAGCGCGCTATTATGGTGGCTATGTGTGCTGATGGCTCAGATGGACATCGTGGTGTTTATGACCCGGGTCTGTGTCGCCATGGTCTTTGGGATTTTCATTATATTAGTGATGCTGGAAGGGGCTTCGATGCTACGGTTAGCCCAGCCGCTGCGTGGTATTGTGCTGACGATCGTTGCGGTGGTGCTGGCACAGGTCATGCTCGTGCTATATAGCGACATAGCCGAGCAGCTCTTTCATCTGCCTGCGGGGCAGCCGACGTATGCGCTGGAAATGTGGCTGGCGTCCAGTATGTTATCCGTTACATTCCCCGCGATGGTATTTTTTGCTCAGTATTTTCTGTTCTGGCCCTTTGTTGTTCGGCAGAAGGGAAAATAAGCGGCGGGTGGGAAAACCAGATAGCGGGCGGCGTATGTGCCACGTCGGCACCTCAGAAGCGCGATAAAAAATGGCCGCCCCGCCGGGGTGGCCTGGCGAAGTTAAGCGACGGCTGTTTTTTGTTGTGCTGAGCATTGTTGTGGTTTGGACGGTTGCGCCGCTAAGGCACTGGCATCAAATTCATCCACATTAATGGTTCGCAGGCGGCAGATTTCTGCCTGTGTCAGTGTTGCCGCTTCTTCTTCATTTATCCAGCCCTGTTGCAGCGACCGCTGTGCCAGCGCATCAAGACCGGTGAATGAGGGCGATATCTTTTGTTGTTTGACCAGCCGGCTATGGATAGCTTCTGCCGCTATGACCGACAGTAAAGCCTCTTCTATTTGCCCTGCCGGATTGTGTTCACCTGGCGTCAGATATTGGCCGCGACCCAGGCGATTGCGCGTTGCCGAGGGCAACTGGAGCAGTTTCGCCAGGGAATGATCGAGGCGGTCAGAGGGTGCAAGACAGTGGCGGCCGGTGGGGAAAATGATCCCACGCAATATCGTGGCGGCAAGCCGGTTGGGAAAGTTACGCAGTAAGTCGGCCATGGCGCTTTCCGCCTGGTGTAGCGCATCCTGTACTCCCCAGTGCACCAGTGGCAAATCATCCTCATTACGGCCTTCATCATCGTAGCGTTTCAGTGTGGCAGAGGCCAGACAGAGCTGACTCAACACATCCCCGAGACGGGCAGAAATGCGTTCACGCCGCTTCAGGCTACCACCCAGTATCGACATGGCAACATCCGCCAGCAACGCAAGATTGGCGCTTATACGGTTCATCTTCTGATAGTAGCGGCGGGTGGCGTCGTGGGTCGGGGAGGTGCTGGTGTAGCCGGTGGTCAGACCGAGCCACAGGCTGCGTAGCATATTGCTGCCAATATGGCCGATGTGGCCGAACAATGCCTGATCAAAGGCATGCACATCGTGATTCTGCGCCGCTGCCATTTCTTGTAGCACGTACGGGTGGCAGCGAATCGCGCCCTGACCAAAAATGATCATGCTGCGCGTCAGAATATTGGCCCCTTCCACGGTAATAGCGATCGGTGCGCCCTGGTAAGCCCTGGCAAGAAAATTACTGTTGCCAAGCATGATGCCTTTCCCGCCAGCAATATCCATCGCATCAATGATGGCGCGCTGACCGCGATGGGTGCAGTGATATTTGACGATAGCCGACAGTACCGCCGGTTTTTCGCCCAGCATAATGCCACAGGTGATCAGCGAAGCGGCTGCATCCATCACATAGGCATTCCCGGCAATACGTGCCAGCGGCTCCTCAATGCCTTCCATTTTACCGATTGGCAGTCTGAACTGGCGACGAATGTGAGCGTAAGCGCCCGTTGCCAGCGCCAGGCTTTTCAGACTCCCGGTTGCGTTAGAGGGCAGTGTAATGCCACGGCCGACGGATAAGCATTCCACCAGCATGCGCCAACCCTGACCCGCCATTTTAGGCCCGCCAATGATATAATCGAGCGGTACAAAAATCGCATTACCACGGGTTGGGCCATTCTGAAACGGAATATTCAACGGGAAATGGCGTTTACCTGTTTCCACGCCCGGCGTGTTGGTTGGGATCAGCGCACAGGTGATGCCTAGTTCTTCCGTCTCGCCCAGCAGATGTTCAGGATCGAAAAGTTTGAAGGCCAGTCCGAGAACGGTGGCAATCGGCGCCAGTGTAATGTACCGCTTATTCCAGGTCAGGCGCATGCCCAGCACCTGTTCACCTAGCCATTCGCCCATACAAACTACGCCATGGTCCGGAATTGCACCCGCATCGGAACCGGCCTCCGGGCTGGTCAGTGCAAAACAGGGAATATCTTCACCCCGGGCCAGCCGCGGCAGATAGTGGTTTTTCTGCTCCTCAGTACCGTAGTGTTGCAGCAATTCACCCGGGCCGAGTGAATTAGGCACCCCGACAGTGATGGCCAGAATTCCGGAAACGCCCGCCAGCTTCTGCAATACACGCGATTGCGCATAGGCGGAAAACGCCAGTCCGCCATATTCTTTCTCGATAATCATGGCAAAAAAACGGTGTTCTTTCAGCCAGGCCCACAATTCTGGTGGCAAATCTGCCAGTTCATGGGTGATTTGAAAGTCATTAGCCATGCGGCAGGCTTCTTCGACCGGGCCATCCAAAAAAGCCTGTTCCTCTGCGGTCAGCCGTGGTTGCGGATAGTTATGCAGTTTCTCCCAGTCAGGCTGACCGCGAAACAGTTCGCCTTCCCACCAGGTGGTGCCAGCGTCAATCGCTTCTTTTTCTGTGCGTGACATTGGCGGCATCACTTTCTGGAATGTGCGTAACAGCGGTGTTGACAACATAGCCTGACGAACTGGCAAAATGTTAAAAGGCGCCACAATAGCAATCAGTGGAACCAGCAACCAGGGTGTCCAGAGTGACAATAGCGCCAGTGCTGCCGTCCACACCAGCAAAACCAGACTACTGAACAGAAGTGAAACGCGATGATAGAACAGTGCGCCGATAAGCACTATCGTCGCGACAATACTGAAAACCATCATAATGAGCCGCTCCAGTGGGGTAAGAGGTCTGACCTGTTTGTCTTGTTAGGTGTAGAGGAGATGTGTTTTGTTAGCAATGCATTTACATAATAATTACAACGTGGCTCACACTCCGTTCGCATCAATGAATGATCAAAGCGGCGGTTTATACGGTGTGATGCTTTTCGCCTTATGGCCATTCCGGTAAACTGACCAGAGACTTTCTTCCCTTCAAAGGACATCCCTATGTACCAGGATATAATTCGTACAGAACTGAATGAAGCCGCAGAGACGCTAAATGCATTCCTGCGAGATGACGCCAATATTCATGCTATTCAACGTGCCGCAGTTATGCTGGCAACGGCATTTAAAGCGGGTGGTAAAGTGCTTTCCTGTGGCAATGGCGGTTCACATTGCGATGCGATGCATTTTGCCGAGGAGTTGACGGGGCGCTACCGGGAGAATCGTCCGGGCTATCCGGCTATTGCGATTTCTGATGTTAGCCATCTTTCCTGTGTCAGTAATGACTTTGGTTATGATTATGTCTTCTCGCGTTATATTGAAGCCGTTGGTCGTGCAGGGGATGTGTTGCTGGGGATTTCCACCTCCGGTAACTCGGCGAATGTCATCAAAGCGATCGCCGCAGCGCGCGCGCAAGGGATGAACGTCATTACATTGACCGGTAAAGATGGCGGCAAAATGGCCGGGACGGCGGATGTTGAGATCCGGGTACCTCATTTCGGTTATGCTGATCGTATTCAGGAGATTCACATTAAAGTGATCCATCTCCTGATTCTGTTGATTGAAAAAGAGATGGCGAAGTAAAGAACGCAGCATTCTCCTGAGCCCGGCGTGACAGGGCGAGGCAATAACGCACAATGTGCCTCGTCCGCTCACTATATTCACAGAGGTTGCCGCTATGTGCGAACTGCTCGGAATGAGCGCAAACGTTCCAACAGACATCTGTTTTAGCTTCACCGGGTTGGTGCAGCGTGGCGGGGGAACCGGGCCGCATAAAGATGGCTGGGGTATCACTTTTTATGAAGGGAAAGGGTGTCGTACATTTAAGGATCCACAACCCAGCTTCAATTCCCCGATAGCGGGGCTGATGCAGGAGTATCCGATCAAGTCTCGTTCGGTGGTCGCACATATTCGTCAGGCTAATCGCGGTAAGGTATCGCTGGAAAATACCCATCCTTTTACCCGCGAATTGTGGGGTCGGAACTGGACATACGCCCATAATGGCCAGCTAAATGGTTACCGTCAACTGGACAGCGGCCATTTCCGTCCGGTGGGGGAAACCGACAGCGAGAAAGCGTTTTGTTGGCTACTGCATAAACTGGCGACCCGCTATCCGCGTACCCCGGGTAACTGGCCGGCGGTATTTCGCTATGTGGCGCAACTGGCATCGGAGCTGCAAGCCAGGGGTGTATTTAATATGCTGCTGTCCGATGGTTGTTATCTGATGGCGTATTGTTCCACCAATTTGTACTGGATCACCCGGCGGGCGCCATTTGGCAAAGCCCGGTTAATTGATCAGGATGTCGACATTGATTTTCAGAAACAGACCACGCCAGATGACGTGGTCACGGTGATTGCTACCCAGCCGCTGACCGGCAACGAAAGCTGGCACAAAATAGCGCCAGGCAAGTGGGCGTTATTTCGTCTTGGCGAGCGCCAGGAATGAGCTGGATTGCGCCGGTGTGTTGTTCATCACCGGGTTACCGTTCAGCACATATTTTCCTGAGCTCACGGAAACCGCAGGCGGCTGGTGATGCTCAGTAAAATAGCTATAACCAGGTTGTAGCTGCTGCCAGAAGCTGGCGTAATACGAATTGCGATGGCGCTGCATATTACTGTTGGTCATGCGGAACGGATAAATACTGACATTCACTTCAGGTTGTCCGTTGCGCAAGGCGGCATTTACATAGGTAAAAATTTCATCCATATAGGCGTTGGTCATGGCGTAACAGCCTACCGAAACGCAGTCACCATGAATCATCAGGAATTTACCGTCATAGCCTTGCTGGCGATCATACTGGTTAGGAAAGCCGATATTAATGGCGCGGTAAAAACGGCTGTCAGGTTTAAGCTGATTAAGTGTGATGTGGTAAAATCCTTCCGGACTTTTGAAATCACCCTGTCGACGTTTGGGTCCTAAACCACCAGAGAAATTACAAATGCGATAACTGTCCAGCAGACGGTATTCATTACCGATCTTGCCATAGAGCTCCAGCAGGCGTTCTTCTTTGAAGATTTGTAGATAGACCGGGGTGCCTAATAATTGTTTCTTTAACTCTTTGCTGACCGGCGCCAGTGGCTGCGCGGGGTCAGTAACACTTGCCATGCTGAGGGCTGGCAAAAGAATCATCGCAAACAACAGTGCGATTTTGCCCATTAACTGTTTCCCTTGAAGAAAGGAGTATTTAACCTGCAGCGCCTTGACGGCGTCTGTAACTTGCCTTATCGGATAATTCCGCTAGCGCAGCGTCACATTAACATTGTCTGCTTTTTTATCAAGATGCAGAGGCGTAATTTATCAGTTTTCGTGACCGTAATAGCCAACAACTTATCATCTGTTGTTGCGAGGCGTTCACGGCGAGCGATTGAATCCTCTTTTTTTACCTGTATACTTATCCAGTGATATTGGAGGGGGTATGCGCAAAATCATTCATGTTGATATGGACTGTTTTTTCGCGGCAGTGGAAATGCGTGACAATCCTCGTCTGCGAGAAATACCGCTGGCTATCGGCGGTAGCCATACTCAACGCGGCGTGATCAGCACCGCTAACTATCCGGCCCGTCAATATGGCGTGCACAGCGCTATGTCGACGGCAATGGCGCTCAAACTTTGTCCGCATCTGACCTTGCTACCGGGACGCTTCGATGCCTATAAAGAAGCATCCATGCACATTCGTGAGATTTTCTCGCGTTATACCGCGTTAATTGAACCACTGTCACTGGACGAGGCGTATCTGGATGTGACTGACAGCCCCCATTGCTACGGTTCCGCCACGCTGATGGCGCGTGACATTCGCGCGACTATTTATCGCGAGCTTAATTTGACCGCCTCTGCGGGTGTGGCGCCGATCAAATTCCTCGCTAAAATTGCTTCCGATCTGAATAAACCTAATGGCCAGTGTGTTATTACGCCGGAAAATATGGCGTCGTTTTTGTTAACCTTGCCGCTGGCAAAAATCCCCGGCGTCGGCAAGGTCACCGCAAAGAAGCTGGAAACGCTGGGGCTATTCAACTGTGCGGATGTACAAAACAGCGATCTTGCTGCGCTGTTGAAACGTTTTGGTAAATTTGGCCGCATCCTGTGGGAGCGTTGTCACGGTATTGATGAACGTGCGGTGATCACCGGACGTCAGCGCAAGTCGCTGGGCGTGGAGCGTACACTGGCGGAAGATATACATTGCTGGGAGCAGTGTCTGGCGATTGTCGCCTCGCTTTATGATGAGCTGGAACAGCGGTTGAAAAAAATTAAACCGGATTGTCATATTGCGCGTCAGGGCGTAAAGCTGAAATTCCATGATTTTCAAATCACCACTCAGGAGCATAACTGGCCGGTATTAAACAAGCTGGACCTGGTTGCGGTAGCAAAAAAAACCTGGGATGAACGTCGTAATGGGCGTGGGGTGCGGCTGGTGGGCTTACAAGTGACATTACTTAACCCACAGATGGAGCGGCAGTTGTTGTTGGGGTTGTAGCTGCTCAGCCGCCGGGCAGCATCAAGGTCGCCCGGCACTGCGCCAAAGAAAAAGAAAACGTGCCGCCACGAAAGCGCACATCCGCTATGCTATCGCGCGCGGTTGGTTTGCGTCTCCACCCACCTGGCCGGACTTATTTCACTGGAATCACTTGCAGCAGTGCGGTGAGTAGCTGCCAGTACACACCCACGCTGCTAATGTGAACTTGCTCATCGGGTGAGTGCGGGCCGGTAATGGTGGGTCCGATGGAGACCATATCCAGATTGGGGTAGGGTTTGCGGAACAGACCACACTCCAGACCTGCATGGATTACCTGAATGTCGGGGGTTTTACCAAACAGATCCTGATATGTTTTACGCACCAGCGCCATCACCGGTGAATGGGCATCTGGTTGCCAGCCAGGGTAGCCCCCTTTAGCCACGGTTTCGGCGCCGGCTAATTCGCTCAGTGAGGTCAGCATATCCACCACGTAATCTTTACCGCTGTCGATCAGCGAACGAATCAGGCAAATGATCTCGGCCTGGTGCTCGGTTAGGGTGACAATGCCGATATTGAGCGAGGTCTCCACGACGCCGGTCATCACGTCTGAGTTGCGAATAACGCCGTTAGGCATGCTGTTCAGCAGGGCGATGAAATGATCACGGCTGTCGATTGTCAGGGCTTGTGTGCTCCCGCTCACTGATCCAGTCACCAGGGTAACGTTTTTCTCTTTCGTGCCCAATTCGTTCTGTAGCGTGGTGGTATAGTCGGCCACCGCTGCGTTCAGGGCTTTGATGTTATCCGCCGGAAGCGCCAGCGTCGTAAACGCTTCGCGCGGAATCGCATTACGTAACGTACCGCCGGTAAAATCGATCAACCGCAGATCCAGCGCTTTGGCCTGCGTGGCGAGAAAACGCGCCAGCAGTTTATTCGCATTGCCCAGACCCAGATGGATCTCCGCGCCAGAGTGACCGCCTTTCAGGCCTTTCAGCGTCAGCGTCAGCGTCACAAATCCGGCAGGTATCGCTTCGCGTTTAATTGGTAGGGTGGTAATGGAGTCAACACCGCCCGCGCAACCCATGTAGATTTCACCTTCTTCTTCGGAATCGGTGTTAATCAGAATATCGGCGTGTAGCCAGTTGGCTTGCAGGCCAACCGCACCCTCCATGCCTGATTCTTCCGTCATGGTAAGCAGCACTTCCAGTGGGCCATGCTTCACACTGTTATCAGCCAACACCGCCAGTGCCGAAGCCATACCAATACCGTTATCCGCACCTAATGTTGTTCCACGCGCTTTTACCCACTCCCCATCAACCCAGGGCTGAATGGGATCTGTGGTGAAATCATGAACCGTATCGCTGTTTTTTTGCGGGACCATATCAAGGTGTGCCTGCAACGCGACAGGCTGGCGATTTTCCATGCCTGGCGTGGCCGGTTTGCGGATCAGAATATTGCCCACCTCATCGCGCTCACACCATAAACGTTGCTCTCTGGCCCATGAAACAATGTGCTCAGCCAGTGCCGCTTCATGATAGGAAGGGTGAGGGATAGCGCATATTTTGGCAAAAATATCCCACAGCGGCTGGGGTGAAAGTTGAGACAATTCAGACACGACAAATCTCCTGTGCCGGCGAAGCGAAGGGGTGCTCCGTCGCAAAGTTTCAGTAAAAATCCCCGCCACCTTCCACGTTGCTGGTGCTTTAATGGCACCACGGCTTTCCGCTGCAATGCGAAAGCTATCGGGTACAGAACGCGGTTAGCGAATGCAACGCGATGGCCTGAGAATACCATTTTTTGTGATAGCGCGTGTAATTCAACGCGCTAAAAATCGGCACGCGGCTTATCCACTACTGGTTTTTAACCCGTCATATCCTTATAATCTCGCGCAACCTTTTCCCATTGCATATTTTTTAAGCCAATTCGGTTGGCTGGGATCCCTTATTCTATGAGCGAAAAATACGTCGTTACCTGGGACATGTTGCAGATCCATGCCCGCAAACTGGCTGAGCGTCTGCTGCCTGTTGAGCAGTGGAAAGGCATTATTGCGGTCAGCCGCGGCGGGTTGGTTCCGGCCTCATTGCTGGCGCGTGAACTGGGTATTCGTTATGTTGATACCGTCTGCATCTCCAGCTATGACCACGATCATCAACGGGCCATGAAGGTGTTGAAACGCGCAGAAGGAGAGGGTGAAGGGTTTATTGTGATTGATGATTTAGTGGATACCGGCGGTACCGCTCAGGCAATTCGCTCGATGTATCCAAAAGCACGTTTTGTTACTCTTTTTGCCAAGCCGGCAGGTCGATCGCTGGTGGACGATTATATCGTCGATATCCCGCAAAACACCTGGATCGAGCAGCCCTGGGACATGGGGGTAGTTTATATCCCGCCCATCGTCAAAAACTGAATAATAACGCCCGCTTTTGCCGGGCGTTATTATTTCTGCTGGTCGCAGATGCGTAACCCGTGCGGTAGACTAGCGCTTTGCCCTGCCGCAACGGGAAGATATCTCAAAATGACACCGAAGAATCTCAGCGAAGAGTTGTTCAAACCGCATTTCAAACACCCGGAAACCTCAACTCTCGTGCGCCCAAATCGTCATGTCGCCGCAGCGCGGCAAGCCACGCCGGGTAGTGAAAACTGCGCCGGTTGGTATCGCATGTTAAATCGCCTGATGTGGGTGTGGCGCGGTTTATCACCGCAGGAAATCAGCGAAGTACTGGCGCGTATTGCCATAAGCCAGGTTGAACATACTGACAACGCGTTGCTGGATACGGTAATTGGTTATCGTAGCGGTAACTGGATTTACGAATGGTCAAAGCAGGCGGCATTATGGCAGCAGAAAGCGATGGAGGCCGGTGACGACGCACAAGCGGGTGAGCACTGGTTGCATGCTGTTAATCTCTACAGTGTGGCTGCCTATCCCTATATTAAAGGCGATGAACTGGCAGAACAGGCGCAAACGTTGGCAAACCGTGCTTATGAGGAAGCCACACGCCGTTTGCCAGGTGAGCTAAAAGAACTGGAATTCGCGGTCGCTGGCGGTAGTCCGATTATGGGCTTTTTACATATGCCGTCAGGTATTGATGCTCCGTATCCCACCGTATTGATATGCGGTGGGCTTGATGCACTACAAATAGATTACTACCGCCTCTTTCACGAATATCTGGCGCCACGCGGTATTGCGATGCTGACGATTGATATGCCCTCGGTCGGCTTCTCGGCAAAATGGAAACTGACGCAAGATTCCAGCTTTTTGCATCAACAGGTGCTGCGTGGGCTGGAATCCGTGCCGTGGGTTGATCATACCCGTATTGCCGCGTTTGGTTATCGCTTTGGCGCGAATGTGGCGGTGCGGCTGGCGTATCTTGAAGCGCCACGCTTACGCGGTGTTGCTTGTCTTGGCCCGATTGTGCACGGTGTGTTAAGTGATCCACAGCAACAGGCGGGCGTTCCTGATATGTATATGGATGTACTGGCCAGCCGCCTTGGCATGGCTTCGGCAAGTGATGCCGCATTATGTACTGAATTAAATCGTTACTCACTGAAAACACAAGGACTGTTGGGGAAACGTACGCCTACTCCGATGTTATCCTGTGCCTGGAAGAATGATCCATTGAGTCCGGAAGAGGAGTCAAACCTGATTGTGAACTCGTCAGCGTCAGGGAAATTATTGTCGATCCCATTTTCACCCGTAATGCAGAGTTTTGATGCCGCGCTAAAGCAAATTTGTGACTGGCTGTTACAGCGATTACAGCAATGAGTTGCTATTATTCAATCGGTTGCTATAAATGAATGCTTCATCAATGGAGGTTACATCATGACGTTACCCAGTGGACATCCCCGGAGTCGGCTGATAAAGCGCTTTACTGCGTTAGGGCCCTATATCCGCGAGAGCAAATGTGAGGATGCGCATTTCTTTTTTGACTGTCTGGCTGTTTGCGTCAATGTAAAAAATGCGCCTGAGAGCCGTGAATTTTGGGGCTGGTGGATGATTCTGGAAGCGCAGGACGATCACTTTACCTATGAATATTACTTCGGCCTGTATGACAAACAGGGCAACTGGCAGCCTTCAGCCATCAAAGGGAAAGAGAATAATGACAGACTGGCGGAGACGTTGCGTAATTTCCACGAACGTTTGAAAGCGCTCCTGGTCAGTATGGATCTGGCTTTGGTGCCAGCAGAACATTTTAATGATGGGCCGATAAGACTGACGGCCTGAGTTATCTTACCTCAGTCCCTCGTGGATAGTCGCGGGGGACTCCGCGCCTGAAGGTGCGGTTGTTCGTCAGCGCTTTCTGCCGGGGAGCCGTTTCCAGCGAATCAGGTAAACGGTATCCCGCCGCATTGATTCCGGGCGTGTTTATTCCCCTTCTCTTATCACGACCAGGTTGTTTTTTGGATGTCTGGCGATTCATACATAATGGCGTGTTTCTGAGGCAGTACATCGGATAGCGGGCGATCGCTATCATCGGGATTTTCGTACTTTTCCGACGCTGCCTGTTGGCATCGTGCATGACACCTGATAAAACGTCAGCTCGCATACTTTTTTTAGCAATGGCAGGAAATAATGAGCGCCAGCCAGACTCTGGTAGTAAAGCTGGGAACCAGCGTCCTGACCGGCGGATCGCGTCGGTTAAATCGGGCACATATTGTTGAACTGGTTCGCCAGTGTGCACAGCAGCACGCGATGGGGCAGCGGATTGTTATTGTCACCTCGGGGGCGATGGCGGCCGGGCGGGAGCATCTCGGCTACCCGGAACTGCCGCCGACCATTGCGTCTAAACAGCTACTGGCGGCCGTTGGGCAAAGCCGTCTCATTCAGTTGTGGGAACAATTGTTTTCTATTTATGGCATTCATATTGGTCAGATGCTACTGACGCGCGCCGACCTGGAAGATCGTGAGCGTTTCCTCAATGCGCGTGATACGTTGCGTGCATTACTGGATAACCACATTGTGCCGGTGATTAATGAAAATGATGCTGTCGCCACCGCTGAAATTAAGGTCGGTGATAATGACAATCTTTCTGCGCTGGCGGCCATGTTGGCGGGCGCGGACAAGTTGTTATTGCTGACGGATCAGCAGGGGTTGTTTACCGCTGATCCACGCGATGATCCTCATGCTGAATTGATCAGTGATGTGCATGAGATTGATGATGCACTGCGTACCATCGCGGGCGGCAGCATTTCTGGTCTTGGCACTGGCGGCATGACGACCAAGCTGCAAGCTGCCGATATTGCCTGTCGGGCAGGCATTGATGTTATTATTGCCGCAGGCAGCCGTCCGGGGGTGATCGGAGATGTGATTGCCGGCAAGCCGGTTGGAACACGTTTCCATGCGCTGGACACGCCGCTGGAGAGCCGCAAACGCTGGATCTTCGGCGCGCCGCCCGCGGGTGAAATCACGGTGGATGATGGCGCCCTGGCTGCTATTCTTGAACGGGGTAGCTCTTTGCTGCCGAAGGGCATTCGTGACATTCGCGGTAACTTTTCTCGCGGCGAAGTGGTACGGATCCGCAACCTGCAAGGCCGGGATATTGCCCACGGTGTATCACGTTATAACAGTGACGCGATGCGGATGATTTCTGGTCACCATAGCCAGCAAATCAGTGAAATACTTGGTTATGAATACGGTCCGGTTGTTGTGCACCGTGACGATATGATTGTCAGTTAAGGGGTTTTGATGCTTGAGGAAATGGGGAAAGCGGCGAAAGCGGCTTCATATCAGCTCTCGGTATTGTCAACCGAACAGAAAAATCAGGTGCTGTTGACGATTGCTGATCATCTGGATGCGCGCAGTGCTGAGATCCTTGCAGCCAATGCGTTGGATCTGGCGGATGCGCGGCAGAATGGCATGAGCGACGCATTGCTTGACCGTCTGGCATTGAACCCGACCCGTTTGCAAGGCATTGCTGATGATGTGCGTCAGGTGTGTCGTCTGAGCGACCCGGTTGGTCAGTTAATTGATGGTGGCCAGCTTGACAACGGTTTACGTATTGAACGCCGCCGGGTGCCGCTGGGTGTTGTCGGTGTGATTTATGAAGCGCGACCAAACGTTACGGTGGATGTGGCATCGCTGTGCCTCAAAACCGGAAATGCTGTAATTTTGCGCGGGGGCAAAGAGACCTGGCGTACCAATGGCGCCACCGGGCGCCTGATTCAGGCGGCGCTGCAACAGCATGGTTTACCGGCAGGTGCGGTGCAAGTGATTGAGAGCCCGGATCGTGCTCTGGTAAGCCAATTGCTTAAACTGGATCATTATGTCGATATGCTGATACCTCGCGGTGGCGCTGATTTACATAAGTTATGTCGTGAGCAGTCAACTATTCCGGTTATCACTGGCGGGATTGGTGTTTGCCATATTTATGTCGACATTTCGGCTGAGCGGGAAGCAGCGCTGAAGGTGATTGTCAACGCCAAGAAACAGCGCCCCAGTGCCTGCAATTCTGTGGAAACGTTGTTGGTGCATGAGGCAATAGCTGCGGATTTTCTACCGGTACTGAGTCTGCGGATGGCGCAAGAGGGTATTAAGCTGCATGCTGATGCGCGTTCTTTCCCATTGTTGCACCAGGGGCCAGCGAAGGTAGAGACGGTAAACGAAGCGGATTACCGCCATGAATGGTTATCACTGGATTTGAATGTGAAAGTGGTGGCAGATATCGATCAAGCAATTACACACATTCGTGAACACGGTACGCAACACTCGGACGCGATTCTGACCCGCGATATCCGCAACGCTGATCATTTTGTCAATGAGGTCGACTCTTCTGCGGTGTATGTTAACGCCAGCACGCGTTTTACCGACGGAGGTCAGTTTGGCCTGGGCGCCGAAGTCGCGGTCAGTACACAAAAACTGCATGCACGTGGCCCGATGGGACTTGAGGCGCTCACTACATACAAGTGGATTGCCTGGGGCGACGATAGCATTCGCGCCTGATGTCTTAATGGCTGGTGAGAAAGTAAGCATCCAGATGGATAGCTATTGACTCCTGGCCTACTTTTTCTTAACGTAACGCCCCGTAGTTCCTCTCTGAACGCCGATATAGCTCAGTTGGTAGAGCAGCGCATTCGTAATGCGAAGGTCGTAGGTTCGACTCCTATTATCGGCACCATCCTACCTATTTTAACGTCTCCCTAAGTCTACTCAAACACCCTTTAAACCCTTATAATACGCGGTTTCACGGCCCTTATTGTCTCTGCTCGTCTACTCACGTTCACAGAAATCTACGGTGAGTTGGGGGTATCAATGGGGGTATTCGCTGTTCGGTCTAAAGGAGATACCCCCAGATGAAGCTCAATGCCAGACAGGTCGAGACTGCCAAGCCCAAAGATAAACCCTACAAGATGGCTGATGGTGGTGGCCTCTACTTATTGGTTAAAACCAACGGGTCACGCTACTGGCGTTTAAAGTATCGTATCGATGGAAAGGAAAAGTTATTGGCGCTGGGGGTATATCCCGTTGTGTCCTTGGCTGATGCCAGAGCAAAACGTGATGAAGCTCGAAAGGGTATCGCTGGGGGTATCGATCCTTTAGAGGCTAAAAAAGAACAAAAAGTTGAGCGTGAAGCGCAGGTCAAAAACATCTTTCAAGAAATTGCACTTGAATGGCACAACATGAAAGTGAAGAAATGGTCTGCGGGATATGCCTCAGACATTCTTGAAGCGTTCAACAAAGACGTCTTCCCGTTCATTGGTCAACGCCCTGTTGCAGACATCAAGCCGTTGGAACTGCTGAACGTGCTGAAAAAGATGGAAGACCGAGGCGCGACTGAGAAAGCCAAGAAAGTGCGTCAACGCTGCGGCGAAGTGTTTCGCTATGCCATCGTGACAGGCAGAGCCGAGTATAATCCCGCGCCTGATCTCACCAGTGCCATGCAAGGGCATGAGTCTACACATTATCCATTCCTGACCATAGAAGAGCTTCCCGCCTTCTTTAAAGCCCTTGCTGGCTACTCTGGCAGTGAATTGATGGTGCTGGCAGCAAGATTGCTGATCATTACTGGCCTGAGAACAGGTGAATTGCGCGGTGCGTTATGGTCAGAAATCGATACCAAGAAAGCGCTATGGGAAATTTCTGCTGAACGCATGAAAATGCGCCGTCCCCATATCATCCCGCTATCTACCCAAGCGTTAGCCATCATCGAACAGATCAGAGCGATGACGGGGCAATTTCCTTTACTGTTTCCGGGACGCAATGATCCAAGTAAGACCATGAGCGAAGCCAGTATCAATCAGGTATTTAAGCGAATTGGCTATACAGGCCGGGTTACGGGTCACGGATTCCGCCATACCATGAGCACCGTTCTTCATGAACAGGGCTATAACACCGCATGGATTGAAACCCAACTGGCGCATGTTGATAAGAATGCTATCCGTGGCACCTACAACCATGCGCAATATCTCGATGGCAGACGCGAGATGCTGCAATGGTATGCCGACTACATGGTAAGTCTTGAGAAAGGCGGCAATGTGGTGCAGGGAACGTTTAATCGGCGTGGGTAGGGATAACTGCTGATAAATGAAGGGCTATGTCTTAACGGGCATAGCCCTTTTTTCTTGGGTAAAGCAGATAAGAATTAAGTCAGAATTTAAACTGATATTGATTAACCAATTGATTAATATGAAAATTATAAAATACCTTAAAACAGGAAAATAAATAGCACTTTTTGCTAAATCGCTCTACACCCCGCCCAGTGACAGCTCTCCCGCCATTTCATCCGTTTTTGTTTAAAAAACATTCAATTCAGGTTCAATTCTGATTTTTCGAGGGTTGAACGTCATAAGCGATCTGCAGATACTACATTCATCAAAACAACAACGGAGAAATATATGACAACAAGAAGACTTATTCGCCTGCCGGAAGTGATGAATAAAACAGGATATAGCAAAGCATGGATTTATCGACTTATTAGCAGGGGCGTTTTCCCAGAGCCGAGGCTTTGTTGAATAAATCGAACTTTTGCTGAGTTGAAGGATCAGATCACGCATCCC
>JAATFO010000022.1 GCA_015655145.1 Enterobacterales bacterium
GTAGCATTCTAAAATCAGATTTTCTAATTTAAGCTGCTGCTTATGGCCCAGGCCATAAGCTTTCGCCATCGTTTCCGATAGTCCACCAGCGGTATGGATAGGTAGCATTGGCGTATCGCCAAACAGAGATAATGGATTATAAGGCAGCTTAAATAACTTGTACTTTTTAGCACCCGTTGCATCCAGGAAAGCATCATCTACATAGTCCGACTTATAGTCGAAGATCAGCAGGCCGATCGGCTTACCATCAACATTACAGGACTGATTGCGCATCAATTGCGTGACCAGTGATTTAGTAAACTGGGTTTTCCCTGTGCCCATCGTTCCAATAATGCCGGTATTGGTATTCATGAACTTCGCGGTGTTGGTCGGCTCCCAATATAATGGGCTCTGGCACGCAGCATCATGACCAAACAGGATTTGTAATGGTGTATCGCTGATATCAGGAGTTACCGGCTGCGTAGCTGGCTGTAACAGCTCCGGTTCTGAAATGGGCTGTGCAGCAGTCGGCGTTGTGACTTCTACCACGACTTCGAGTTGTGACGAACTGGCGTCACACTCTGGCTTAAGCCGGTATTTTTCCGGCACCCGGTAACGTTCCGCCAACGGTGGTTCATCCCCCTGCGCAGCAATCAACGAAGGCAGCAGTGAATACGGGATTTCGATCTGTAAGATATTCTCCGCTGTCTCTTTGTAAGAGAGGTCGAAGCAGGTTCCGCTGTCTACATGCGCCACGACGAAGCCGTCCGCATAGTCAGCCAACTCACCTAACTGATAGTCGCCCGTTAACCACCATTCACGTCGATCTAGCAAGGGAGCCAGTTTGTTGCTGTCCAGCACACCGTACAGACGCAGTTTCTCCACCTGCATCAGCACCTGACGAATAAAGAGCGCCCGGTACAATTGTGATGCCAGCGTCTGTGGTTCCAGAATGTCCTGCTGTAAGTAGCGCTTCAACTCACGGGCCTGTTGGCCTGCATAGCTATAGTCCGGTCGCGCCCCGGTTTTAACTTCCAGCGGCAACAGATAGAGGCGGTCTTCTTTGAATCCCACAAAGAGCACATCATCAGAGATCGCACCTTTACGATAACCCTGTAAATTTCTCGATAAATCAGTCTCTTTCATTTTCAGCCCGACATTGCCGGACACGCGGATCATTTCAGCCACCGATAGCGGAATCCAGCAAATATCGGACTGGTGCAGCATGGATTGCACAAATTTGTACGCGCCTATAATGCCGTGTTTCTCTTTACGCTCCCTTTCACTGGAGCGCAGCATTTTCAGCAGCCATTCGCCATTAAAGGCGTTAAATTCAGCCAGCAAATTCTGACTGTCAACAGCAGGTTGCCCTGACTGATTTCCGGTCTGGAGCAGGCGCAGGAACAGATCAACCTGCTTCGTAACCGTGACGGCATCGTAGCCTGCGCAACTGGTGTACTGGTCAGAATAGTGGATAAGAACCACATCTTTCTGGCTGGTAAAAAAGTCGAGGGTGACTTTAGGATCAATGATGGTGGTCCAGAGCGCACTATTGTAGGAGTAATTGAGTAGCTGTTTAAAATTGCCGCTCACGGCCAGTCCAATCCCTTGTCCATGATACTGGCTGTTACTTTGACGTGCGGGTTGCCACAGGCAGCCGATTAGTAGGGCAAGACGCAGGGCACTGTAGGACTCAGTATCCACATCACGCAGGCCAAACGCGGTAAAGTAGGCATCCCCCTGCGTTTCAGCGCCTTCCCCAGCGATCAACCCATGACACAGTACCCCGCTGGACGCATCTTCAATTCGGATCTGGCGGCAATCCACTGGTGCTGTATTGGTGAAAAATGCCAGATGTGCATAGGCCAGCTTGTCACTTTCTGACGGCAGGACAAACTTGCTGAACGTTAACCGGCTGCGCAGCAGGTCAATCAGCATATCAGCTTCCGCTCGCCATACGCCGCTGTTCAGATCGAGATCGTTTTTAAGCTGCTCATAGCTACCACTTTCGGCAAAGTAATCGAACATATTGGGTAGCAAATGTTCATCGTAGCAGTTCACATGCACCGAAATAGCGTGCTCTTTTTCTTGCTTAAAATATTCTACTAATCCCAGAAACAGTTCTTTGGCATTCCCTTGATTAATGGCATTGATAATCAACGCACTATTTTCAGCGCTTTGGAACAACCGGGCGTAAGCGTCCGTGAACTCATTGAGTTTGTCTTTTACCAGACGTTTAACGTAGTCATGGCTGACCTGCCGCTGAGGAACCGCATCAATCCAGAAGCGGTTTTCCTCCACCGGCTGTAGTTGCGCGTATTCATGCTCATTGTGGTAAACAAACGGCATTAACCCGGAAACCATCAAGCGATCAAGAGTGATCGGCGGTAGTGTGGCAAATGAAGCCGAATCGTGCTGTTCCAACTCCGCAACGATGGTTTCTGCCAATTGTAGATGGTAGGCCAGCACTAATGGGTGCAGTGGTGAGAGACGTTCATGGCTATCGTTGCGGCAGATCCCCAGATGCAGAAGACGTTTCTCATGCGCTGTAAGCGCTCTGCTCAGGCCGATTTGCTGGAGTGACTGTTCAAACGTAGTAACAATGTAGGTGACCAATGTTCGATATTCCGCTGACCACGACACCAGACTCGGCAGGGTGTTACGACGTTGATAGTAGGCAAATAACTGCTCATAGGCGTTATGGAGATCGGGGTAGCTGGCATGAAGTTCATCCAGCGCAAATCCGCTATCGTCACTTCCCGTACCCAGCAGGCGTTGCTCAATTAATGAGGCTTCCAGTATCAACAACTGCTGGCGCACACCGACGACCTTGTGTTCAGTATTATCGAGTATTATGCGCCCTTTTAGTCGGTTCCAGGTTGCATTGGCCTCTTCTTTGAACAACTTATTGAAACGACTTTGGTCAAAAAGCAGCGGCAGCGTTAGCCCTTCTTCTGCTCCCGGCCCCTCAATGTTAAACGACAGACGGGAATCACCGGAAACGATCGCAAACTGAACCAGGTCACTTTGATTTGCCAGCGTCTCAAAATTCACCTGAGCATAATGCTGGCAGTCGATGTCCTCGCTCTCGTCATCCAACGTACAGGCCAGGTTGCCAGACTCGGCAATACGCAGCGTGTTATCTTCCAGTTGCAGGGTTATTTGGTCTTTACCTGGTTCAACGCGGTAGCAGTGCTGAATATCGTTTAGCCAGAATTGTCCCTGCTCGACCAACAACAGGCGAAATTTATACTCTTCGGCTGAATTATTACGGTTGGTTAGTTCGAGACTAAAGAAGCAGGGATGCCCGTCAAAAGGAACCGACGCCATAATGCGGGACGTCTTGCCTCCCGCCCGGCTGGTGCGCCAGAAAGGCTCGTTCTTTAACTGGCGATTATGGGCAATCTTTATCTGGTTATCTTGAAGATCATTCCCCAGAAAGCTGAACTCCAACTCCGCTTTTGATTGTCCTGGCCGCAGCTGCACCAGCAAGCTGATGTCGCGTTTGCCCGCCTTGCTGGCGCTTTTTGCACGTTGCCAAATCTCGCCGTTTTCAACGGAGACGTTTTCCAGCACCAGTTTTTGTTCGCTGTTCTGCTCTTTCTCTTTCCTGTAGTCGGAGAAATCAAGCTCACGCCAGTCCTCTTTATCGACGAAGTGCTCCTGAATAAATTTGGTACTAAATTCAGTCAGCACATCCTCCAGTTGTCCACTATAGCGTTCAACACTGTCTTCTATCTGGCGATATAACTTCCGGTTTTCATTCAGTCGAGTGCGTAACTGTTTCTGGCTATAGTTCAGTAGCTCATCGTCTTTAAACAGGTGAAGCTCGGAGAAATCCAGATTGCCGTCATCCAGCAGGCGATACAGCGACGAGAAACCAAATACGGTCGCGCCTTCATCCAGTACTGTCGCCAGTTGATCCTCCAGCAAACAGCGGGACAATTCAGAACGGTTACTGTCGGTGGTAATGAGCTTTTCCAGTTGATGACTGAAGGTTTGTGGATACCAAATAGCATTCGGTGCCGCCACGTCTTTTGTGCTGTTAATCAGGGTATCGAGCATACTGTTGTGAATAATCAACAGCGCTGTTTGGGCAAAAACTCCGCTACGTCCTGCCACTTCATCGCGCAGATGGGAAATATAGTTTTCCGTGAATGCCGGAGCCGCAATACCATGCAGTACCGGAATAAGCTGAACGCCATTGCAGGGGATGCAATCAATATGTTGCCCTGGCACAATTTCCAACTGATTGCCGTCTGCCAGAGAGACGAATGCTTCCCAGAGTTTTAAGGCATTGTCGGGATCGGGAGATTTGAACTGGTAGCGCTCGCCCGGCTGGATGGTGCTGCCAACCCATTCAATAAAGGTTTCCGCCAGATAAGTTTCATACTGTTTTACGGACATACACGGCGTCTCCACTGTCACTCATTCGCTCTACATTTCCCATGCGTTCATAAAACGCCACCAGCGTTTGCGCCGACTGGTTATCCAGATAAAAGCCACGCTGTTCAAAACCACGCAGCAGCTCATGCAGACGGAGTTTGTCATTTTTTCCCACTGTGAGATTGGTCAGTAACAACAGACGATCCTGATTCAGTACTAGGACTTTCCCCGCCCGACCGCGCACCTGAATGAAGTCAGTGCAAATCTGGTTTTCCAGCTCATTAACGTATTTACGGTTGACCGTCGCGCGGTCAGTTTTTTTACCCTGGAACTGCTCTACAGCAACGGATAATAGCTGTTTGAAGGCACTTTCCAGGTTTGTAGCGCGTTCACGAGTTGGAAGATCTCGCTCTTCCTTACTAATAAATTTTTGTATGTAATCATTAATTTCATCTAATACTTGATTTGGGGTGTCCGAATAACTCAAACAGTCCTGATATACCTGCCAGAGAGGGCGTTTTTTCTCCCCTTTTACCTGCAACACCTCCAGTGCGGAAAGTATGGGGAACAGTTTTTCACTCTGACCAGCAAACCATTTATAACCAAAGCGTTTAATTTTATCCCGCTCAGAACTGGCTTTTTCACTATCGAGAATAAAGAACAGTGATTTACTTTGAGGCTCACCATCTCGCCAGTTATCCAGATTAAGGGCCAGTTGAGCACACCAGCTAAAGGCGTACAACCGCAGAGTATTAGTCAGTTCTTGTAAGAGATATTGTGGATGTTCCGCCAAAAATTCTAGGTCAGACTGAAAACAGACTGCTATATATGGAAGATAGGATTGCTCTTCGGCAAAAGGTCCTTTCTCCAGCAATTTTATTTTTTCATTGAGCTTATTCAACATGTGTTGCTCAATGAAGTTCAGTTTGTCCTGTATGGGGTAACGAAGGCTGAAATCGCCCATCAAATTGGCAAACAGCGTGCCAAGACGTTTATCTGCCGTTGATCCAGCGCTGATTTTTTCACCCACGAACTGAGCGTGGAACAGTAAAAAAAGTGGGGAGACACGGAAAATATCCTGACTGGAAAAATACATCCGTTCCAGTACCGACCAGAATGCAGGATCATCAAGCAACTCCTGCATATGTGTTTTACAATCCTCACGGAATTGATCTGGATCATAGGATTCAATTTTATGTTTCAGAGCGTAGCTTAGGACCAGACCGGTGACAAATTGCCAGTTAACATCATTGTTTTTATTACGTACCGGGAGGTAACTATCCAGTTGATTATTGCCAACTTTTAATTCGGTTGCGATAGGGTACATTCTGCTAACCCTCCATACCGCTAATAGTGATCATATCGTCATCCGCTTTTGCGCGATAAACTCGTTGCCCACCATCATAAAATTTTATTTCGCTGCTGGATTTAGCTTGCGCAGCAATCAACTCAACAATTTCATCCAGTAACACGATAGCGTTTTTATCGTATTTATTCGGACGATAGCCATTATTCAGCTTGTCCAAAAGTTCAAACAAATTAAGTCCGATATGGATATGCGGCAGTGGATTTTGCCCCACTTTTAAATAGACGTCGAAGCCGGTTGGATGGGCCGTATGCTTATTGCGGATGGCGTCCCAATCAGGTTTTATTTCTACCGGTGCGGTTATCTTAACCCCACCAAACTCACCCAAAAAGAACTCTTCTTTTTGCATACTTAATTCAGGCGCTTTGCGGTTTGCATAGCGCTGGATTCCTGCAATAAGTTCGAAAGCATAGAAGCGGTTAAGTAACTTTTTTTGTTCTGGTTGGGCAGTATAATTTTTATGCATATGCCAGATTTCTGAGTAGCGTTCAAATAATGTTTCATTAAATAATGCTGAAAATCTCCGATGGTAATTATTCCCCAATGACTCATACTGCAACAGCCAGAAAAGTCTAATCAATGACGCGGCATCACCAGGCTCAACGCACTGTCGATTAAACTTAATGTGTATCGGCTCTAGTGCGGTTAAAAAATCATCCAGCTCGGGGTCAACCAATCCGAGTTCGTAGTGCAAAATGAACTGATCAAGTTCATAGCTATGTAATCTGGCTGGATCAAAATCAGAAACTTTTTTTATCAGGTCATTTTCAGAAGCTGTAAAAAGGTTATCAAATAAATAACCCTGACCCGTTATGAGGAGATGTAAAAAATCTAATAACGTTCTTGTAGTAACAAATTGATCTTTAATTAACTTGGCTTTAAATAGCTGAGTTATTAATAAATTTTGAACCCCGAGCATACGAAGAATTTTAAAATTAGCAACAACCCTCAAATCACATCCAGTCGATTCATCACTCCGAAAAATAGTATGAAAAAGGTTCTCATCATCAATGCACGTTAATTTTTTTAATAAAGAAGTAATGAATATTGAATATTGTTTATTTATATCAAACTGAAACTTAGGATAATGTTCAAAATCGAAAAAAGTGCAATTGTTTTTTTGGTAAGGGCTCTCTCCTTCCTGCTGTTTCGATAAAAAGAAATCAATCACTGCTCTGGTCGTCTCATGAGCGGATGCCCCTTCACGGGCAAAGTTAGCAAGCATGCCTGTATTGATGCCAACAAGTAATGGATCCGAATATGAGTGATGATTTTCGAACAACTCGTTCAATGCATCGATAGCTGATTGCTGAGGAGCGAAACTATGTGTTGCATCCAAATGAAAGTTAAATTTCTTCTGATAACGCGGATCTGACTGACAGCGGGTCAAAATCTCAGACTTACCATCACCACTACTGCCACATAGAAAAATGATCTCACCGGGCTTGGCAATATTCAAATAACGCTGTAACTCAGTCTCTATTTCTTGTTCAACAAAAAGTTGTTCTTTGAGCTCATCAAATACATCTCTTTGCCGATGAGTTTCTGTAGTTACAGAAAACGAAGATGACTTGGCCAGTACACCTAACGCTTTACGTAATGTGATCGCGCTCATAATCGCATGGTCTCTGGAGGGGAGTTTTTACCATTCTATATAAATGATTACGTTATCTCTACCAAACTTTGTAATATCTGAGCTGGTTCTGCATGATGTACTTTGTTAAGAAGAGCAGGGTTTAATTCTGGCTGCTCTATGATTACTAAATCATGTAGCTCATCATCAATTATCATTTTGCATAATTGTGGCCTTAACGAAAGTTTATTATTAGCCTGCTTCCATATGCTGACCTGCCCCCAAGGTTAGATACAACGCTCAGTTAGTAATGTCGGATCCTTCACTCTCAGAATTACCCTTCCTCCAGCCCACCGCAAATTCAGACGGCGTCTGATAATTCAGCGCTGAGTGCGGGCGGCACTCATTATAA
>JAATFO010000113.1 GCA_015655145.1 Enterobacterales bacterium
GTTGATATGGAAAGCGCCACCATTGCCGCGCAGGGTTATCGTTTCCGGGTACCGTATGGCACGTTGCTGTGCGTTTCGGATAAACCCTTGCATGGGGAAATTAAGCTGCCAGGGCAAGCTAATCGTTTTTATGAAGGCGCGATTTCAGAACATTTGCAAATCGGCATTTGTGCAGTGGAATTATTGCGTGCCGAAGGCGACCATTTGCATTCGCGTAAATTACGCACCTTTAATGAGCCGCCATTTCGCTGAAAATCACCACTGACACCACCAGGGAATGCTGACGCCCGCCCTGGTGGATTCCGGTCAATTAAGCGCTCAACCAACCCAGTTTAATCACAAACAAAATTGACAGTACCACCAGAGCGGCATTCAATTCACGCGCCCGACCACTCAACAATTTCACCACCGTCCAGGTAATAAAACCAAACGCAATCCCATTGGCGATCGAGTATGTCAGCGGCATTGTTAAGGCCGTAACCGTAACCGGTGCGGCGGTGGTGATATCTTTCCAGTCAATTTCCGCCAGACCCGAGGTCATAAGCACCGCAATAAACAACAATGCGGGTGCGGTGGCATATGCCGGCACGCTGGACGCCAGTGGTGAAAAAAACAGGCTCAGGATGAACAAAATCGCCACCACCACCGCAGTAAGTCCGGTACGCCCTCCGGCGCTAACCCCCGCCGCCGACTCAATATAACTGGTGGTGGTCGAGGTGCCAAGCAGTGAGCCAAAGAGTGCGGCAGAGCTATCGGCAATCAATGCTTTGCCCATTTTGGGAATATTGCCCTTCTCGTCGGCCAGACCTGCGCGCTTTGTTACCCCAATCAGGGTGCCGGAGTTATCAAACACATCCACAAACAGGAAGGCGAAAATCACGCTCACCAGGGAGATATCCAGCGCCCCTTTGATATCCAGTTGCAAGAAAGTCGGCGCAATCGATGGCGGCGCGGAAAACACGCCCGTAAAAGGGGTCAGACCAATGCCCATTGAAAGGAAGGTGACAACCAGAATACCGATGAGCACCGCACCGGTCACCTTGCGCGCTTCCAGCACCACAATAATAATAAACCCTAAGCAGGCCAGCAGCGGTCCTGGTTTAGTCAAATCGCCAATCCCCACCAGCGTCGCCGCGTTGCCTATCACCACGCCGGATCCTTGCAATGCGATGATGGCGAGAAACAGACCGATGCCGGCGGCAATACCCGAACGTAACGCCAGTGGGATACTGGCAATGATCCATTCACGAATTTTAAAAATCGATAAGGCGAAAAAAATCAATGCGGAGAGAAAGACCGCACCCAGCGCAATTTGCCATGTGTACCCCATATGCAATACCACGGTATAGGTGAAGAAAGCATTCAGCCCCATACCCGGCGCCAGTGCAATCGGATAATTGGCGATCAATCCCATCAACAACGAGCCAATCGCCGCTGCGAGGCATGTCGCCACAAATACCGCGCCTTTATCCATCCCTGTCGCACTGAGAATGGTCGGGTTAACAAACAGAATGTAAGCCATGGCCAGGAAGGTCGTTAGCCCGGCAATGATTTCGGTGCGCACCGTAGTATTGTGGGCCTTTAACTGAAATAGTTTTTCTAACATGAGTCATCTCTCGTCACGATAGCGCCGTCACAGGATGTACGTGCGCGCTTGCCTGAAAAAATGGGAACCGAAGATCACCATCATCTTTCACCGTGTTATTCCCTTTGCGGGCCATCTTACTGACCACCTTTATTGCCACGGGAAATCAATGGGTCTGATTATTATTGGATTTGACTGCCAGCACCGCTACCCTGCAGCGAATCTTTTTCATTCCTTCACTTGTCATTCTGCAATACAACATCTCATGGTTACAGCCACAGTGCGAAAAAGTAAGACCATCAGCAGGAACGCGCTGCCGCTATCCCAGAAGCAATAGAGCAATTGCTATGCCAGACAGGAGCCTGCAGCGCCACAATCCTCATTCAGGCGTGATAAACACCAAAAAACCGCGCTTACTGCATCATAATAGCGCCCCAAATTAAAGTATCGCACCAAAAAGGACCTTTTTCTTCTGCTTACCGACAATCCTGTCAGGACGAAATAAGGTGCTATTTGCCGGCATCAGTATAAAAGGCTGGCATGAATACCCTCAGTCAGTTAATCAGAGCAGATCGGGGGGGCAAGGCCGCTGAAGTGCGACCTTCAGACATTAACAGATGTCAGGCGTTAGTGTGGGAAATCGGTATCAAGCGCGGTAATTTTTCTGGCATTGATCTCTTGCAAACGGGCGTTCAGTTTCGCGGTGACAACATTAAAACCAACAGCACCGAGAACTAAATGCCGCGGCGGATGCGCGTCTTCAGTAATGGCGATCATCGCCTGCGCCGCCCGTGCCGGATCGCCGGGTTGTTTACCGCTGTAACCTGCGGTGGCGTCCATGCGTGCGCCGACGGTATCAACATAGTCAGCGATGTGCGTCACGGTCTGGTGCAGCGAGCGGCCAGCCCAGTCGGTACGAAACGGCCCCGGTTCGACGCAGGTGACATGGATCCCCAACGGAGCACCTTCTGCGACCAGCGCATCTGCCCACCCTTCGACGGCATGTTTGCTGGCCGCGTAATAACCGCCGCCGGCCGACCCGACCAATCCGGCGACCGACGTGATATTGATAATATGCCCTTTCCGTGCCTGACGCATCGCCGGCAATACCGCACGCGTCATAGCAAACAAACCGAACACGTTGGCATCAAACAGCGCCCGGATTTCATCTTCATCCCCTTCTTCCACCGAGCACTGATAACCATAGCCGGCATTGTTTACCAGCACATCCGGCGCGCCAAATTTTTCCAGTGTTGCTTTTACCGCGCGCTCAATGTCATTACTGTCGGTGACGTCCAGTGGTAGCGCGAGCGTGTGCGCCTCTTTTCCGGTAACCAGATCCTGAATCTTGCGCACATCGCGTGCAGTCACTACCACACTGAAGCCGCGGGCGATCGCCTGCTGAGCCAGCTCACGCCCCAGGCCGCTTGAACAACCGGTGATAAACCAGACAGAACTTTTTTCCGCAATCATGTTGTTATCCTCATGATGACATCAACAGTGGGGTTGAACGACGCTAAATAGTTCATGTTGCCGGCAAACGACCACCGGGAACCGTGCGCATCGCTACCAGGGTACAGCGACTAACAGCCTGGCAGGTAAATCCATTTTTATACTTATCGCTTCGTGCTACTTCATGACACGAACAGAGGTTCAGTCTCCGGCCATTGTCGGATAACGCTGACGTAACGTGCTGAACAATTGCGTCATCTGTTCGTGCAGCCCGCTATCCGCCGTGGTTTGTTGCGCCACCGCAATAAATACCTGATGTTTGATAAAGTGACGCCAGACTACCGGGACACTGGCCAGAAACGCAGTCAGTAAAGCATAGCGTTGCGCATCCCATACCTGTTCAAACGCCTGCCGGGCCTGCCCGATCGCAAAATGTTGCAATCCATCGTGATCAGGCATAGCGTCGCGCAATCGTTGGGTAGCGGCGACATCAATCTGCCCGTCGACAATGGCCACGCCATATTGCTCACTGGCGGCGGCGAGCGAAATACAGCCACAACGCACATCATGCAGCACGGCGGCAGGATCGCGCAATTTGGCGGCACCATAACCGCCGGCCCCTGGACCGCGGATAGCAATAATGTCCCCCGGCGCACAGTGAATCACATCCGTGTTGCCGTGTTCAGTCACTTGCGTGCCCCTGATGGTGCAAAAAGACGCGGTCGCCCCGGCGCAGCCACCTGCCGCGCCAGCGGAAGCAAACCGCGAACGGTTACGATTACGTGCCGTGATGGTGGTACCGGGACTGAAGACTTCAAATCTCATGGTTGTCGCCATTCCGCCACGATACTGCCCGGCACCGGCACTGTCGCAGACAAGGCCATAATGATGAAACAACACCGGCACTTCGGCTTCACTCATTTCGATTGGCGTATTTTTCAGGAAGCCCGACAGTCCGCCGCAGCCATCCGGACCGTCATGTTTCGGCGTACCGCCGCCGCCGCCGCCGACCGGGCCGAGTGAGGCCACCAGAGTACGGTTTTGTCTGTCCACGGTGCGAATGTTAATGATCGCATTACCGCCCGGCGAGTTCGCCGGTAAGCGATCAGGCATCGCCAGTGAGAACACCCCGACAGTAGCAATCTGCGCCATGGCGCAGGTAAGAGAACGCATGCCGACCGCGGCCGGCGCCTCACAATTCATAATGGTGCCGGGCGGCAAAATGGCGCGTGTTGGCCGTAATGTGCCGGCGTTAAGCAATAACCGACGGTCTAAGGTAGCAAGTACATAAGTCACGCCCACCAGCGCCAGCGGATGGCGCTCCCGCCCGCCGGTAGGCATATTGAGCGAGGAAGCCAATTGTGGATCACTGCCCGTGTAGTCCAGTTCGAGCTTGTCGCCGCTGACCCGTAACGTCACGGCAATGCGACAAGGAAAGCCGCCTTCACTGTCTTCGTCGGCATAGTCGGCGTAAAAATATTCGCCATCCGGAATGGTACGAATCACAGCGCGCGCCTGCTGTTCCGCATAATTCAGTATTCCCTCAATACCGCTGAGAAAATCCTCGCGGCCAAAACGGGCAATAATCTCCTGTACTTTACGTTCGCCAATATTGACCGAGGCGATCTGCGCATTGAAATCGCCCCAGTTTTGTTCCGGCGCCCGCACATTAAGACGTAAAATGTCTGCGACAGTCTCATTCAGTTGGCCGCCTGTGATAATTTTCAGCGGTGGAATGCGAATGCCCTCCTGCACAATCTCCGTCAGAGTGCGGGATAATGATGCAGGCACTGCGCCGCCGACGTCAGTATTATGGATATGCCCCACGACAAAACAGACGATCTCTCCGCCATCAAACACGGGCTTCCAGATATGAATATCCGGCGAGTGAGTAGCCACATTTCCGGCATACACATCGTTGGTGATGCAGATATCGCCCGGCTGATAATGCTCAATCAGCGTCAGTACCGGGCCATAATCAATACCGCTATACCAGGGCGCGCCAAAGTGACGCGGCGAGGCGAACGCCAGCCCGTCACGGCTGACTATCTGACACGAAAAATCCTCGGTTTCTTTCACAAAAGTGGAATGAGCAGTACGCATCAGCGTAAAAGCCATCGCATCCGCCGCCGCCGCGCAATAATTCGCCAGAATCTGCAGGTTACGTCCATCAATGGCCATCAGGCACACCTCCGACTGGGGTAATAATCAGGTTGCCATAGTTGTCCACCACCACCTGCATCCCCGGTGGAACACAGGTGGTGCAATCATCCTGGGTCACCATCGCCGGGCCATTGAATTGATGGCCGGCGCGCAAGCTGTCGCGTTTAATCACGGACAACGACCAGAACTGACCATCAATCCAGGCCGGTGTCTGCGCGCTAACCTCAACCGGGGACTCTGCCAGCGCCAGTGTGCTAAGGGGCGGCTTAGGTGTCGGCGATGACACAATCAGCCGGAGATTAATGATTTGCACCGGCGCATCGACATCATAATGACCAAACAAACGCTGATGCTGCGCATCAAATGCCCGCCGCATGGCAACGATATCGCCATGTGCCAGCCAGTCCGCCTGCAATGGCACATCAATTTCAAATGACTGACCGCGATAACGCATCTCTGCCGAAAAAGACAACACGGGCGGAAAATCTGCGCCATGTTCCCGCCGTAGCCAGTTTTCCCCCGCGCGCTGCAGCGCCGTACTTTCCATCAGTAAGCGCGGCACGAGTGCGGTAGTCAGATCACCATACAGGGTGCGAATAAAATCATTTTTCACATCAGACACCAGCCCCCCCAGCGCAGAGAGAACCCCCGGCGTCAGAGGGACAATGACCCCTTTAAGGTTTAACTCACGCGCCAGAAAACACCCCATCATCGGGCCGGCGCCGCCAAACGCGAGGAAGAAAAACTCGCGCGGATCAAGGCCAAACCGCGACAACAAACCGCTGGTATCGCTATACATACCGGAGATCGCCTGCGCAATAATGGTCTCGGCGGCTTCCTCTACGCTAATCTGTAACGGTTCGGCTAAGCGGGCAATCGCCTGACGGGCGCCGTCGGCATCGACGCGTACCGCATGGTAACCGAGATCGCCATGGCCAATCAGACCGCAGGCGGCAAAGGCATCTGTCGCGGTGGGCTGCGTACCACCGCGGCAAAAACACACCGGCCCAGGCTGAGAGCCTGCGCTGTCTGGTCCCACCTGCAACACCCCTAAGGCATCCAGCCAGGCGATGGAACCGCCCCCCTGGCCCACAGAGGTCACTGACACCGACGGGATCCAGACCGGGAAGTCACCGATAATTTCTCCGCTGCCGTACTGCGCATTACCCTTGATAATCACGGCTACATCGGCGCTGGTGCCACCAATATCCAGGCTCAGCAGCTTATCAAACCCACAATGCTGCGCAATGTAACTGGCGCCCATCACCCCCGAGGCGGTGCCGGACAACACCATTTGTACGCATTCAGCTTTCGCCTGCGCCACACTCATCACTCCGCCATTGGATTTAGTCATGCGCGCGGGAACCGGCACCCCCATCTCACGGAGCGCCCGTTCAAAAGCATTCAGGTATTCAATCACTTCAGGCTGTACATAAGCGTTGATGGTCGCCGTGATGGTCCGTTCATACTCACGAATAATCGGCCAGATTTCGGCCGAACAGGAGGTCAACAATTCCGGGGCCACCTGCGCAATAATCTGCTTAACGTCTGCTTCGTGGCTGCCATTGCGATAACTGTGCAACAGCGCCACAACAATCCCTTCGCACCCCGCCGCCCGGGCGCCGGCAATGGCCGCCAGCACACTGTCGCGATCGACCGCATGTAACACCTTGCCGTCGCGGTTGAGGCGCGCCCGAATTGGAAATACCCGATCGCGTGAAATCAGCGGTGCCGGGCGACAGGAAAACAGGTCATGAATATGTGGAATTTTGAGTCGTGCCAGTTCTAACACATCGCAAAAGCCATCGGTGGCGAACAACGCCAGCCGTACGCCTTTGCGCTGGATCACGGTGTTGATTCCCACGGTGGTGCCGTGAGTAAAGTAACTGATTGCCGCCGGATCAATACCATCACGTTGTTGTAGCTGGCTCAGGCCAGCAGTAATTTCGCTACCTGGACAGTCCGGACGTGAAAACACTTTCAGGGTATGGATGCGGTTATTCCGCTCATCCAGCAGCGCAAAGTCGGTAAAAGAGCCGCCAATATCAACACCCACGCGGTAAGCCATGATATCACTCCGAATTCAGGATTTAGGGCATTCCATCAGATGACCGGGGTTGGCGACCACGCGCCAGCCTGCCCGGCGGTATACTTCATGCGCATCCGCAGTAGATAGCATCCAGCGCCGTACCGTCTGTAAATCAGGATGTTGACGCAGGCAATGCATTAACCAGCTTGCCAGGCCGTTACCCCGCCACGCTTGTGCAATAATCACATCACACAGCCAGCCAAAACGACTGTAATCGGTGACCAGTCGGCCAAAACCGACCTGTTGCTGGCGATGATAAAGACCAAAAGGCAATGAAGCAGACAGCGAACGCTCGGTCATTGCCCGTGATTGCCCTCGCGCCCAGTAAGTATGTTCGGATAATTGCTGGTGGATCCAGTCAATATCCAGTAACAGCGGATCGGTACTCAACAGATATTCTTCGCGCCGCCATTCGACAGCGGGCACCACCAACGGAGATAGCATGGTTTCTCCTGCACAGTCCGGAAAATAACCGCAGTATAGGATGTTTGAGGTGGGAGAATCGCGCGTTGTGCCGCGACGAAACGGCAAATTCAGCAGGCATTGAGGTGACAGAAAAAATTTTCTGCCGACCACATGGCACACGGCAAACGCCGCCTCAGAATGGCCGTCAGTACTCGAATTGCGTATGACGTGAAATCAACGAGCGCAAAGGCACGCTGCTTTTCAAAATGGGCGATTTAATCACAATATAGCTAAAGTATTTATCGATGCCGACTTTGGCGTCCAGCAACCCTTCGATCACTTCCTGATAGTGTTCAATACTGCGGGTAATAAAGCGCAGTAAATAGTCGTACCCGCCGGTAATCAGATGGCACTCCATCAGTTCATCCACCTCGCGGATAGCACTCTCAAACTTCTGGAAATCTTCGCGACGATGGCCTGACAGCGTTACTTCGGTAAATACGGTGACCGAGTCAGTAATTTTGATTAAATTGATGTGCGCTTCATAACCGGTAATAAACCCGGCGGCTTCGAGACGTTTAACGCGCTGTAAACACGGACTGGGCGATAAGCCGACGGCATCGGCGAGGTTTACGTTGCTAATACGGCCATCTTTTTGTAATTGCACCAGTATGTTGATGTCGATGCGATCGAGTTTCATTAAGCCGTTCATAGCATCCCTCATTGTGACCTGATTACGCACACCTGTCCCGATGGTATAACACGCTTTCTGGTTGTTGCGCCAGCGTTAACACCTGTTAGCCCATCTGGGACATACCGAAATAAACTTAACAATTTCAATGAGGAAAATTTTTTTATCCTAAGCGCCCGGTCGCGCGGGCCAGGGCGATATCGACAATATGCAGCGCTTCCTCAAGTTGTGAATCACTGGTGACCAGCGGTGCGAGAAAACGAATGGTATTGCGCTGCAAACCACATTTAATCAATAGCAATCCTTCCTGACAGGCACACTCAAGGATCTTCTGGGTCAGTTCCGCATCCGGTTGCCGGCTTTCGCAATCAATGATCTCTATCGCCTGCATAAAGCCAATGCCGCGCACGTCTCCGATACAGGCATATTTCTCCGCCAGCTGTTGTAATCGGGCATTGAGCTGCTCACCGAGTTGGCGGGACCGTGTCAGCAAGTTGTCGTTTTCCATCAAATCAAGTACGGCTAACGCGGCGGCGCACGCCAGCGCATTGCCGCCATAGGTGCCGCCCAAACCGCCTGGGAGCGGTGCATCCATCATAGCCGCACGCCCGCAAACCCCGGAAATCGGCAAACCGCCACCGAGGCTTTTCGCCACCGTGACTAAATCCGGCACAATGTCGCTGTGCTGGAAACCAAACATTTTGCCGGTGCGGCCAAACCCGGTTTGTACTTCGTCGCAAATCAGCAAAATGCCATGACGCTGGGTAATTTCACGTAATGCCTGCATAAACGTTGGCGATGCCGGCAAGAATCCGCCGTCACCCTGAACCGGCTCAATGATGATCGCCGCGACCTGTTCCGGCAGTGTTTGTACTGCAAACAGCGTATCCAGCGCGTTCAGACAATGGGCTTCCGTTATGCCGTTAAACGCATTCGGAAATGGCAAGCGGTAGATTTCGCCGGGAAACGGACCAAAATTCTGTTTGTAAGGCTGGCTCATCCCGGTCAGGGCGCAACCTAACAATGTGCGGCCATGAAAAGCGCCGTCAAACGCGATAATCCCCTGACGTCGGGTATAAGCACGGGCGATTTTTACCGCATTTTCTACCGCTTCGGCGCCACTGGTAAAAAACACGCTTTTAAACGCTTCCCCGCCGCCGACCAGCGCATTCAGACGTTTCGCCAGTTCAACATAACCCGGATAGCTCGCCACCTGAAAACAGGCATGAGACACCCACTGCAATTGTTGTGACACCGCGTTGATCACTGACGGGTGATTATGGCCGACATTCAGCACTCCAATACCGCCGACAAAATCGAGATAGCGGTTGCCTTCTACATCCCAGACCTCCGAGCCCTTCCCTTTGGCAATCACCACGGGATGTGCGGTGATAACCCCACGCGGCACATTTGCTTCGCGCGCATCCAGCAACAGCGCGTTATCAGAAAATGTTTGCTGCTCAGCCAAAAAATTTTGCATTTCTCTACCTCATCGACGTGACGATTATCCGGCTCAAGTATCGCAATTAGCCCTTTCTCAGCGCTGCCGTTATTTATCCGGCAACAGCATTTACTTTCGTATTCAGCCGCAATTGGCAAAGGATGTGTTTACCTCAACGCGTCGTGCGCCACTTCACAAAACCAGCGCACCCCTGAAGGAATAACCTGGTCATTAAAATCATACGCCGGGTGATGTAAGGGCAGGCTTTCGGCTGCGCCTAGCCAGAGATAAGCCCCGGGCTTATGCTGCAAC
This sequence comes from Enterobacterales bacterium, assembly GCA_015655145.1. Taxonomy (GTDB): domain Bacteria; phylum Pseudomonadota; class Gammaproteobacteria; order Enterobacterales; family Enterobacteriaceae; genus JAATFO01. The sequence continues at coordinate 10,139 of JAATFO010000113.1, forward strand.
ATAAAGGCGAAATCTTCCGCTGTCAGCGCCGGTTTTTCCGCCTCCGCCGCGATTAATCCGGCGCGTTCGGCCGCACGCAGCGCCAGCGCGGCCTCGGCCGCTGAATTGCAGGTGGCCGGGTAATAACGCTGATAAACCACCTTCGCCTGCAAGCCATGCGCGGCGGCAATGTGTGTCGCCATCTGGCGTACGCGCTGTTCAATCACTGTCTGAACCGCGGGATTAAACGTCCGTACCGTACCGGTGATCTCTGCCTCGGCAGGGATCATATTATGAGAGGTGCCGCCCTGTACGCGCGTCACCGTTAACAACGCAGTTTCACACGGGTCGAGCGCGCGTCCCACAATGGTATTGAGCTGCACCACCAGCTCACTGGTGGCCAACAAGGTATCGGGACTGAGATGTGGCTGTGCAGCATGACCACCGCCGCCTTTGAGCGTGATATCAAACCGATCAGCCGCCGCCATGATCGGTCCCGGTCGAGTTTGCGCATGACCGAGCGGCAATTGCGGCCAGTTATGTAGCGCATACACCGCCTCACAGGGGAAACGAGTAAACAGACCATCATCAATCATTGCCTGCGCCCCGGCTTTTCCTTCTTCCGCCGGCTGAAAAATAAAGCAGACCGTGCCGTCAAAATCGCCGCTTTTCGCCAGCACCTGCGCCGCGCCCAGCAACATGGCGGTGTGACCATCATGACCGCAGGCGTGACTTACGCCAGGATTCTGACTCCGCCACGGTTGTTCGCCCGCATCGGTCAGCGGCAACGCATCCATATCCGCCCGCAACCCCACAATGCGTGAACTGATGCCGCGCGTGAGTCGTCCCACGACCCCGGTTTTACCCAGTCCGCGTGCAACCTCTATGCCCTGCGCCAACAAGAAATTCGTGACAATGTCACTGGTGCGTTGTTCGTGATACGCCAGTTCCGGATGGGCATGTAAATCCCGCCGCAATGCGACTAACTGTGTGTCATCCATCTCAGTATCCTTTCAGGCGATCGACCACGCCTTTCATCGGTTCACCACGCTCAAAGCGGCGGATATTCTCCAGTAAGGCCACCAGCGCGCTATCAGCCTGGGTATGACTGGCTATATGTGGTGTCAGCCAGATGGCGGGATGGCACCAGAACGGATGTTCCGGCGGCAACGGCTCCGGTGCGGTGACATCGATCACCGCTGCGCGCAGGTGTTGGCTGTTCAGCGCCTGTAATAAATCGGCGTGATCCAGTTGTTCGCCACGGCCAACCTGTACCAGACTGGCACCCGCTGGCAGTTGGCTGAACAGGCGGGCATTGAGGATACCGCGCGTACTGTCCGTCAGCGGCAACAGGCAGACCAGGATATCACTGCGGGCGAGAAAGGCATCAAGCTGGTCGTTACCCGCCCAGCAACGTACCCCAGGCAGATGATGCAAGGTGCGGCTCCAGCCGCCACAGTCAAAACCAAAGCTCACCAACCGTTGCAATACCGCTTCGCCCAGCATGCCTAATCCCATCACGCCAATACGCCGCTGCGCCGCCGGAACCGCCGGATGCTCTTGCCACGTCTTAGTCCGTTGTTGTTGAAAGTAACAGGGCATATCACGGTGCAACCCGAGCACGGCAAACGTCACGTATTCAACCATGCCTTGCGTCAGCCCGGGTTCGATCATCCTGACCACCGGCAATCCGGGCGGCAAGGCGGAATAATCAAACTGGTCGGCGCCAGCACCCACCGAGAACAGGACCTTCAGGTTAGGGAATTGCTGCATGACATTTTCTGGCGGCTGCCAGACCACCAGATACTCCACCGCTGTCGGTTCACCCGTCTCTGGCCACTGATGAAACACCGCGTCCGGGGCCAGTTCTGCCAGCATCGCACGCCAGATACGACCGCGTTCTGCCGATGATTTGTAAACAATGTTCATTATCCCAGCGCCTGGGTCATTAACCCAAACCCCCGCATACCGCTTGTCGGCGGCTGCCAGGGGGTTCCCTTCACCATGGTGGTGGGCGTGTCTACAACCGCCAGCCCGCACGCCGTTAGCCATGGCGTCAGCCCTTGTGCGGCATCACTGTCTATACGGACAAACTGCCCGGACAGTCCGGAGAATAAATGGCTGATCAGGCCTTGCGCCTGTTGTTGATTGCGTGCAATCACCGGGCCAATCACATAACCGTGTCCGAAGCGATACAGACCGGCAAATCCCTCCGGCACGTCCCCTTCGCCACTCAGGACACTGACCTCAATGGCATTGTGCACCATATCGTCAATTAACTGTGGCCGGTATTGACCATGCGCCTGATGGTCGAGTTCGATCAGTAATGACACATCCGCCGAGGTGGCCGGGCGTAGCCGCTGACCCGGCAGTAACGGTATAGCGGGTAATAGCGGTAATTCACGGCATTGATGTTGTCGGGTGCTGCCGGTTATCATAAATCCCAGCGTCTGATACAATCCCTTGCCCGCCTCAGTGGCATGTAAACGCACAGTGTAGCCCGCCAGTTGCGCCAGACTCGCCTGCAGCAACGCTTTACCAATGCCACGTCCCTGCTGCGCACTGTCGACCATCACCAACCCCAGCATGGCGTAATCCTTACCCCAGCGCCAGTACAGTGCTGTGCCGATCACCGCGTCCTGCGCTTCGGCAACCAACCCGGCACCCAGCCGCAGCGCCTGCTGCCAGTCTTCACGCCGGTGTGGCCATTTCATCTGCTGCGACAGCGCCCAGGCGCTGTCCAGATCGTGTTCACTCATGGCACGCAAACGAATACTCATCATGCCTCCTTACATCATGCCTGGCGCATTCAGGTCTGAACCGTCAACCAGCCGCGTATAGCGGAAAGGCGTGGGATCCACCACCGGATCATCATTTAACACAATATCAGCCGCCAGACGGCCTGCACCGGGGCCAATGCCAAAACCATGAGCACTGAAACCGGCGGAAATCACCAGCCCCGGCAAAGCCGGTACCGACGAGATAACCGGAATGGCATCCGGCGTACTGTCAATCATCCCGCCCCAGGCTTGCACCAGTCGCAGTCCCGCCAACGCAGGATATTCACGCTGCATCGCCGCAATGCCCTCATACACCATGGCCATATCCGGTTGCGGATCAAGAATGCGGATTTTTTCAAATGGCGAGAGGCCGTCAAATTGCCAGCGAGCCCATGTTTCCGGCCCGTTAAAGAAAGGCGACAGTCCGAAACACAGGGAAAGATGTTTACGGCGAGCTTTAAACGTCGGATAAAACTGGCGCGCGTAACGCAACGCCTGTATCCCTGGCGCCAGCCGACCTCGACCAGAAACCGAGACGGTATAACTGCCATCCTGTCGTGGCCGACAGGCAAAACCCGGCGTGTACATCGGCTGAGTAATAACTTGCGTAATCGGTGCAGTGCGACACGCAGTACCAATTACATTCCCCAGCGGCAACGCAATGCCGTGGCGACGGCAAAACAGCGAAGTCCAGGCGCCGCCCGCGCACAACACACTACTGGTTTTAATCAACCCGCGTTCAGTCCAGACGCCACTTACGCGCCCGGCGGCGATATCCAGCCCACGCACTGCGCACTGTTGAAACAACTGCGCGCCCAGCCGTTGTGCCGCCAGCGCCAGCCCGGGGGCGGCCAGTGACGGCTCCGCATATCCATCATCCGGTGACGACACACCGCCACGCCAGTCGGTGCTGCTGCCTGGCGTCATCGCTTTGGCCTGTTCGGCGTTAAGTATGTCGCTGCGTACCCCGTAGGATTTGGCCATTTTTCCCCAGCGATCCCAGTCGTTAATTTCACTCTGGTCTCGGGTTGCGTAGACCAGCCCGGTGCGGCGAAAACCCAGATCCTCGCCGCTTTCCTGCGCCAATTCTCCCCAGCGCCGCAGCGCATAGATAATCAACGGTAGCTCACGTTCGTCCCGGTTTTGCTGGCGACACCAGCCCCAGTTACGGCTTGATTGTTCACCGCCTACCAGTCCTTTCTCCAACAGCACCACCTTCACCCCCCGTTTTGCCAGCTCATAGGTCGCGGCGGCACCGGCAATACCGGCGCCAATCACCACCACATCAGCGCTGTCCGGAAAATGAACACTGTCCTGAACATATCGAATCGGTGCAGGCATACCCTGAGTTACCTCTTTTCTTGATTGTGTGAGCGTGTTAAATGGCCAACACGCAACCGGTCATAACCACCCTGTCGCCGCGAGGCAACACGCTTATATCGCCCGGCGCCAGAACCACGACAGCACCAGATCGGTTAGTCGTGTGCGTTACTCGGCTTTTAAAATTTCCTCATGTTCGTCAAGCCAGCCCTGACGTAACTCAGGCACCGCCCGTTTCAGCCGCTCAAAGTAGAGATTGGTCGTCGGTTTGTCGTAATCACCCCGACTGACTTGCGCCACCATGCGCCCGGCTTTCATCACCATGATCTCGTCACAAACCGAGCGCACCGCGTGCAGGTCATGACTGATAAAAATCACCGACACCCCCAGTTCACGGCGCAGATCGGTGATCAGGTCCAGTACCGCCGCGGCCACCACGCTATCCAGCGCCGAGGTCACCTCATCACAAAGGATGATATCGGGTTCCGCCGCCAGCGCCCGCGCCAGGTTAACGCGCTGTTTCTGCCCGCCGGAAAGCGCCCACGGGCGGCGCCATAATACACTACGCGGCAGTTGTACCTGGTCCAGCAGGACAAACAGCCGTTTTTCCAGCGCCGCGCCGCGCAAGCCGTGAAACAGCGTTAGCGGGCGCGTGAGGGTAGCGCCAATGTTGTGTGCCGGATTCAGCGCCGTATCCGCCATCTGGAAAACATACTGAATGCGCCGCAATTCATTGTCGCTGCGCTGTTGCATGCTACCGGCAATGTAGTGACCATTAAATAAAATATGGCCCGCGCTCGGGGAATTCAGGCCGGCAATGGCATGGGCCAGCGTGGTTTTTCCTGAGCCGGATTCGCCGATGATGCCGATGGACTGACCGCGCCAAAGTTGAAAATTGATCGCCTGCAGAATGCTGACTTTCGGCTGACCGGCATTATTCAGCGGGCCATACCCGGCGGCGAGATCGCGTACTTCCAACAGAGGCTGGCGATCGCGCCCCGGTTGCCAGCTACTGGCGCGTGTTTTCTGTTGTGCCGCATCCAGCAACTGATGGGTATAGTCCGCCTGCGGTGTGCTCAGCAATGCCTGGGTAGCGCCATATTCGGCGATTTTTCCATTCAGCAATACCAGAATTCGGTCGGCCATTTGCGCAACTACCGCCAGATCGTGACTGACATAAATCGCGGTCATTCCGCGCTGGCTCACCACCCGACGAAAGGTTTTCAACACGTCCACTTGTGTGGTGACATCCAGTGCCGTCGTCGGCTCATCAAGGATCACTACCTCAGGATCGCTAATCAACGCCATGGCGGTCATCAACCGTTGCAACTGCCCGCCGGACACTTGATGCGGATAACGATCGCCAATGGTTTCCGCTTCCGGTAACGCCAGTTCATGGAATAACGCAATCGCTTTCTGTTTCGCGGCTTCGCGACCCATGACACCATGAATAACCACCGGCTCGATGACCTGGTCGATCAGTGTCATCCCCGGATTAAATGAGGCGGCAGCGCTCTGGGCGATATAAGCCACCTGATTACCACGGAATTCACACAACTGGCGGGCGCTGAGTGCGGTGACATCGGTTCCCGCCAGATGCACCGTGCCCTGTGCGATACGACAGCCCGGACGGGCATACCCCATCAGCGCCATCGCAATCGTGGTTTTGCCGGAGCCGGATTCCCCGATCAACGCCAGCACTTCCCCTTTTTGCACAGTAAAGCGGATGTCTGAAACCAGCGTGATGTCCCGGCCATCATCCGCCTCGGCGACCACGCGTAAATTTTCAACCGCCACCATTGGGCGGGCGCTGTGCGGCATCACGTTCATGCGCCCTCCTTAAGCCGTTGCAATGGACGCATCGCTTGCAGACTATCAATAAACAAATTGGTGCCGATCGTTAAGCTGGCGATAGCGATGGCGGGCATCAGTACGGCGGGTGAGCCGTCGAACAGACCCTGCATATTTTCACGTACCAGCGTGCCCCAGTCCGCGTATGGCGGTTGTACGCCCAGGCCGAGAAAACTCAACCCACTGAGCAACAACACGATATAGACAAAGCGCAGCGCAAAATCAGTCAACATCGGGTGCACCATATTGGGCAGAATATCGTGGATGGCGATATACCAGCGACTCTCACCGCGCAGCCGCGAGACGCGGACATAATCCATTGATCGCAAACTACTGGCCATCGCCCAGGCGATGCGGTAAGCCCCCGGCCAGTAAGTGAAAACAGCGGTAATAATCAGCATCGGCAATGAAGAACCGAATACCGCGACAATCATCAACGCAAGAATTTTACCGGGCAACACCAGTAACGCATCGTTAATCCGCCCGAGGATCTCCTCAATCCAGCGCCCCGCTAATGCCGCCAACAACGCCAGCAAGGTGCCAGTAAAACTGGCCAGCACTGCCGCGCCCAGCGCCAGGCCGATGGAATAGCGCGCGCCGTACAGAATACGGCTGAGAATATCCCGCCCCAGATAATCGGTGCCCAACCAGAATTCCGCGCTGAAATGGCCAAACATGTCGCCGCCGCCAATGCCTTCCAGCGCATGCGGCGCCAGCGCGGTACCAAACAAGGCCATCAGGATCCAGAACAGTGTGATCAGCAAACCGATGCGGCCACTCAGATTCAGCGAGATAAAAAAACGCCAGGGAAGTGTCAGTGTGCGCATTATCCCCTCCACGTTGGATTAAACATGATGGTTAAGGTGTCCGCCAGCAGCAGCAATACCAGATAACAGGTGGCAAACAACATCACGCAGAGCTGCACTACCGGCAAATCGCGGTTACTTACCGCGTCAACCATCTGGCTGGCCAGTCCGGGATAACTAAAGATGCTTTCGATAATGATCACCCCGCCGAACAGGTAAGAAAGGCTGAGCGAAATGGCGTTGGCGATCGGCCCCACGGCATTCGGCAATGCATGACGTAATACGGCGCGTAATGGCGATACGCCTTTAAGCAGCGTCATCTCCAGATAAGGACACGCCATTTGATTGATAATCGCTGCCCGGGTCATGCGCGCCATTTGCGCCACCAGCACACAACACAGCGTTAGCACCGGCAGCGCATAGCTTTTCAGGTAGGTAATCAAATCCGGTGACGGAGATCCGAGCGACATGGCCGGCAGCCAGTGCAAATTGACCGCGAAGATCATTACCGCGATGGTTGCCACCAAAAATTCGGGCACGGCAACCACCGCCATGGTGCCAATCATCAATGCACGGTCAAACAGCGATCCGCGTTTCATCGCCGCCGTGATGCCGATAACTAACGCCATCGGCACCGAGACCAGCGTGGTTATCGCCGCCAGTTGCCCCGTCGCGAAAATTCGCTGCGCCACCAGTTGAGCGACCGGCAAGTGGCTGGCGAACGAGGTGCCGAAATCTCCCCGCAGCATGCCTGCCAGCCACTGCACATAACGCACCAGCAATGGGTGATCCAACCCCAGTTGCTGGCGTAGCGCGGCCACCGTTTCTGGCGTGGCGCTTTGCCCGAGGATCATTTGCGCTGCATCGCCGGGCAGCAAGCTGGTAATAAAGAACACCACGGCAGAGACGATAAACAACGTCAGTATGCCGGCGCCGATCCGCCGGGCAATCAGGGTCAACATGAACCGATTCATCGCTGTTCTCCTTGTTGTCAGGAAGCCAGCCAGGCGAATTCATGGAAGCGATACCCCATCATCATGCCTGACGGCCAGGCCTCGACGCCCTTCAGCTTGTTACTGTGTCCATCCAGCGTACTGATGAATGCCGGGATCAACGTGCCGCAATGGTCGTGGATCAGCTGTTGCATGTCGCCATACATCTGCTTACGTTTGGCTTGATCCTGTTCGGCGCGCGCCGCACTCACCAGTTGATCAAACTGCGCATTTTTCCAGCCTGATTCATTCCACGGCGCATCGGAGCGATAGAACTGCGAAAACAGCATATCCAGCGTCGGGCGCGGATTAATCGAGCCATAACCCACCGGGTCTTTGGTCCAGTGCGTTGACCAGTAACCGTCATACGGCACACGCCGGACCTGTACATTCAGTCCGGCGGAGTGGGCAATTTGCTGGAGTAATTGTCCCCCTTCAACCGCGCCTTCGATGTTTGGCGTGGTGATCACTTCAATTTTCGCCCCCGCCATGTTGGCCTTTTTCAGATGATATTTCGCTTTGTCAATATCGAGTAGCCGCTGGGGGATCGCGTGATTAAACATCGGATGCCATGGCGGCACCGGGGTATCGTTAGCAATATCGCCGTAGCCCTGCAATACGGTTTTCACTAGCATTTCACGTGGCTGCATATATTTCATCGCCAGCACAAAATCGGGGTTACTGCCCGGCTGGCGATCAGTTCGGATAATCAAATCGCTGTACATCCCCGATTTGCTTTCCATGATGCCGAACTGACCGCTCTGTTTCAGCCGTTTGACATCGCTGGCGGTCAGCGTGGCAACAATATGCAGATCTCCTGACATCAACGCATTAACCCGCGCCGCCGGATCGGTGACGCCGATCAGCTCGACCTCGTCGAGATAAGGTAAACCGGATTTCCAGTAGTGTTTATTTTTAACCCCAATGGTACTGAGGCCTGGGGTAAAACTTTTCAGCACAAACGGGCCGGTGCCAATACCCTGGCTGAAATCTTTAGTGCCGTCCGGCACAATCAGGAAACCACTGGTCGCCAGAATGGCGGGCAGATCATAATTGGCTTGTTCAAGCGTAATGGTCAGTTCCGCCGGGCTGAGCGCATTAAAACTCTTCATCTGACTGGCCAGCGTAATGACGGCGGAAGCCACGGCGGGATCTTTATGGCGGCTCAGCGAGTAAATGACATCTTGCGCGCTAAGCGTTTTACCATTATGAAACGTGACACCTGGGCGCAGCGTAATGTGCCAGAGGATCCCGTCACTGCTGGTCATTGATTGTGCCAGCGCAGGTTGCGGGATCAGTTTACTGTCGAGCTCAGTCAGTCCACTGTAAAACATGAACTGACGACAATAATCACCACTATTACTCCCTTTGGCAGGATCAAGCGTATCGGTAGCAGAGGCATTGGCTACCGCTGCACGAATTTTACCGCCCGCAACCGGGGTTTCCGCCGCGAAGCTCAGATCGGGGAAGGCAATCAATCCGGAACTCATCACCGCCCCCGCCGTCAACAGCTTCATCATGCCACGCCGCGAGATCGCCATATCGTTGATCACGGACGTCAGGGCTGGAGTAGCCACAGCCAGTTTTTTATGGAATTTACGCATCTGCACACCCTCAGGTTGAACGGTTAAGTGGGTCAGGAGAAGCAATCCTTTGCCTTGTAATACCAACCAGCAATCGGCAGGAACCAGGGCTTGCCGAAATACCCCGGCACGGCGGCCCAATGGTCGCGTTGCCAGGGATTGTCATGGGCTTTTTCCGCCAGCGCGTCAGCCATCACTTGCCCCATCAACACCGACATTTGCGTACCGTGACCACTGTAACCCAGGGAATAAAACAGCCCGTCATGCTCACCGGCGTGAGGCAGGCGATCCGCAGTCATGTCCACCATGCCGCCCCAGCAATAGTCGATCTGCACCGTAGACAACGCCGGAAATAACCGGCTCAACGCCGCTTTCAGCACCGCTCCGCTACGACTATCAGAGGTGGGATTACTGACGGCAAACCGTGCCCGACCGCCAAAGACCAGGCGATGGTCGGCGGTGGTCCGAAAATAGTTGCCAATATTCATTGAAGTGACATAGGTGCGATCATGCGGCAACAGTTGGTGCAACAGGGCGGCGGGTAACGGTTCAGTGACCACCACAAAACTGCCTACCGGGACAATGCGGCGTTGAAACCACGGAAACGGCCCGACATTGGAGCACCCGGTGGCCAGCAATACTTTTTCACCCGTTACCTCACCCTGCGTGGTGTGCACCCGATAGCGATGCCCCGCAATCCGGGTTAACGCAGTCACGGCATGATGTGGATAGATTTTTGCCCCATAGCGCGCGGCGGTCTGCGCCAGTCCGATGCCAAATTTACCCATATGCATCTGGCCGCCATACTGCTGTACCAGACCGCCATGAAAAGCGTCAGAATCAATCTCCTGGCGAATTTCATCCGGTCCAATCAGCATGATATCCGGGTCAACCGTGCGTCGCATTAAGTCCCAGGTCGCTTGCAGCGCCGGGAAATGCGCGGCTTTGCTGGCGAGTTTCAGCTTGCCGCAATAGCGGAAGTCACAGTCAATCCGCTCCCGCTCTACCAGGTCGTTTACATAGCTCACGGCGCTGGCATACGCCCGATAATAACGGCTGGCTTGTTCGATACCGACACTGGCCACCAGGGCGGTGAAGTTCTGCGCCACCCCGGTATTACAATGCCCGCCATTGCGCGCGGAGGCCTGGCTCATCACCTCGCCCGCGTCCAGCAACACCACATCAATCCCCTGACGCGCGAGGTTGAGCGCCGCTGACATGCCGGTAAAGCCGCCACCAATAACCACCACTTCCGCGGTTGCGGGTAACGGGTTAGGTGTAGCGCCGGTAAACGCCGGCGCCGTTGCCTGCCAAAATGACTCCAGTTTCATGGTGTTACCCTCAACGGCGTTATAATCCGACCACGGCAGGCAACCCACCGAGATCACGGATCTCACTGTAGCCATAGTACGGATTCGCCGGATCATGGCCCCGATTGACAAACACTTTGTGGGTGATACCCAGGTCACAGGCGGTCATCAGGTCATAACGCAGACTGGAAGAAACATGCAGAATCTCATCCGGACGACAATTCAGCCGGTCCAGCATGTACTCAAATCCTTTCATCTGCGGTTTATAGGCGCCCACCTCTTCTGCGGTGATCGTCAGGTGAATCGGCGCGCCAAGCCGGGGAACATGGTGGGTAATCAGATCATTCATTGAATTGGTCAACAGCACCAGTGGAAACGCCTGCGCCACTTTGGCCAGCGCGGCTGGCACATCCGGATGCGGACCCCAGGTCGCGCAGGCGGTGTAGATCGCATCAACATCCTGTGTATGGCAGGCAAGCTGCCATTTTTTTGCCGCGCGGTGTAACGCATTCCCCACCACCTGGTCATAGGGTTTCCATGCGCCAAGAACTTCATCCATGCGATAACGCGCAAAATCAGTGGTAAAGGCCTGCATCATCGCCGGATCGTCGATCCGATCGGCAAAGACGCGTTGCGCCGCACCCGCCATGTCGAAATTAATCAACGTGCCATAACAATCGAAGGTGATATATCTGGGTTTAAACACTGCCATGTCGCAACCTCTTGGTGTCAGATGAGTGGTTCAGTAAAGCCGTAATTAGAAATCGATAAGCACGCTTTTATAACGCCGACAAGCATCGAACGCCTGTCGGCCAAGATCTTTGCCTATTCCCGACCCATGAAAACCACCGGTAGGAATAATAAAATCGCCCGAGCGACCATAACGGTTAATCCAGACCGTCCCGGCGGCAATCGCTCGCATAGCACGCATAGCGCGCGCCAGACTTTGAGTGTGAACCCCGGCGCACAAACCGTAGGTGGGATGCGCCGCCAGCATTAACCCTTCCGCTTCGTCGGTAAAATATTGCACCGTTAATACCGGCCCAAAGATCTCCTGCAGAATCGCCGGGTTGTCCTGGTTTACCGCGCTCAGCAACGTCGGCTGCCAAAAGTAGCCATCGCCGGTATGCGCGAAACGTTCGCCCCCGACCAGCACTTCGGCGCCCTGTTGTTGCGCCTGACGAATCATCTGCTGCACTTTGTCGGCCTGACGCTGGTCAATCATCGGCGCATAACGGCTATGTTCATCCCAGGTCACGCCGGGCTGAAACCCCTGACATAAGGTAATTAACCGGCTAACCAGCGCATCGGCAATACCTCGCTGAACAATCAGACGGGTTCCGGCAACACAGGCCTGGCCGCCATTAGCGGTGAAACCGCGTAAAATACGCTGTGCTACCACCTCGATGTCGCCGGCATCATCAAACACCAGTTGTGGGCTTTTACCGCCCAGTTCCAGCGTCACCGGTTTCATACCATGGAAAGCCGCCTGGCTCATGATCTGCGCACCGGTTTGCGTTGAGCCGGTAAACGAGACTTTACGCACCAGCGGATGCGCCACCAGCGCACTGCCCGTCACTGCCCCACTGCCCTGAACAATGTTCAGCACCCCAGCGGGCAATCCGGCCTCAACCGCCAGTTCGGCCAGTCGGACCGTCGAAAATGGGGTCAATTCCGATGGCTTCAGTACCACCGCATTGCCAGCGGCCAGCGCCGGACCACATTTCCAGGACGCCATCGACAGCGGAAAATTCCACGGAGTAATCGCACCAATCACGCCATAGGGCTCAGGCACCAGCATCGCGAGGCTGGCGTCATGGGTGGGCAGAAGATCACCACTGTATTTATCCGCACACTCGGCATAGAAACGGATCGCCTCGGCGGTAAAAGGAAGTTCATGGTTAATCACCTCCGCAATCGGGCGGGTCGATCCCAGGGCTTCCAGCCGCGCCAGTTGCTCACCGTCACGGGCGATTAAATCCGCCCAGCGGCGCAATACCGCCCCCCGCTCACGCGGCGAACACTGTGACCAGCCACTGGCGTTGCGCGCATACTCAGCCGCCGTAACCGCTTCATCGACCAATGCTGCATCCGCTTCACGCAGTTCACCAGCCACCCGACCATCAGAGGGTCGTTTTACACCGAGGCCATTACCCTGGCCCTGCCGATGTTTACCATTAATATAATGGCCTATCGGTAACGAAACATTATCAGGATTGAAACTCAACATAGATTAATCCTTATTTCAATCGGCCACGTCATTCCACACAGCCTATTTATATTTAGCCTGATAACTAAATAGAGCCTGCCTGACTTATTACCTTAATGCAGAAAGCATGCCAGCCATGAAAAAAATAAAAATGCGTAAAAGCTGCGCAAAAAAAATTTCCTGCCGTAATGAAGACTAAAATTTCCGGGTTTTACCGACCCTGTAACAGGATGATTTTAATAACAATATCAATGCACCATTGCCGGGCGTGGCCCGTGAAGGATTGCACCATTACAGAGAAATACAACAGACATAATCCAGTGATTAATTAAGGAAAAACAAATACAAAAATGCCTGAACATTATCTTCCTGACATTAAATTAAAATAAGTCACGCTAAATAATTTTAATTACCGCAAACGGTAAGCCGCCAATAGCCGGAATATGACCACAGTCACATAACGAAGATGGATGCGGGAAGCCAGCCTGCCAATAACCTGAAGAATGACGGGTCAGTTAGCGCCTGGCCCGGTAGGTCTTATTGTCGCCGTCAATGTGGACACGGACAGCGCGAAGAAACCGGCGCGTACACGTAGTACGTGAAGATTTCGGGCACAGCCCAGGGCCAAAGTGGCAAGTAAAATTTGCCTGATAGGCCAGGCTCTTGACTTACAAACTACCAAAATGAAAGGTCTTTAATGCAAGGTATTCATCAATACCATAGTGGGATCCTTCACGGCCAATACCCGACAATTTTATGCCGCCAAAAGGCGCGACATCGAATGAAATCGATCCGGTATTAAACCCCACCATGCCAAATTCCAGTGCCTCACCCACCCGCCACGCACGACGAAGATCTTCGGTAAAGAAGTACGCGCCCAGGCCATAAGGTGTGTCGTTCGCCATGGCTATCGCTTCATCTTCATGGTCAAACATAAACAGCGGCGCCACCGGGCCAAAGGTCTCTTCATGAGCAATCCGCATTGCCGTAGTTACCCCGCTGAGTACCGTGGGACGGGCGAAAGTCCCGTTATCCTCGCTAATGCCGCCATACAACAACTCAGCGCCGTGGTTAAGAGCATCCGCAATGTGACGGTTAACTTTTTCCCGCGCGGCGGCATTGATCAACGGCCCCAGCATACTGCTGGCGTCAAAACCATCTCCCACCCGTAATTGACTGACTTCCTGCAACAGCCGCGCAGTGAACTTCGGCATAATCCCACGTTGCACCAGAATACGGTTGGCGCATACACAGGTCTGACCGGCGTTGCGGAACTTGCTCATCATCACTCCTGCGACAGCAAGCTCAATATCGGCGTCATCAAAGACAATCAACGGCGCATTGCCGCCTAATTCCAGGCTAAGGCGTTTGATGCTATCAGCGCTGTGTTCCATTAACCACTGCCCCACGCGGGTTGAACCGGTGAAGGAGATTTTACGCACAATACGACTGGCGGTGAGGGTTTGTCCAATTGCAGTGGGTAGGCCGGTCAGCACTTGCAAAACACCGGCCGGGAAACCCGCTCGTTCAGCCAGTACCGCCAGCGCCAGAGCGGAAAGCGGCGTCAGTTCCGACGGTTTGACAATAATGGGACACCCGGCGGCCACTGCCGGAGCCACTTTGCGGGTAATCATCGCGATGGGAAAATTCCACGGGGTAATCGCCGCAGCCACCCCCACCGGTTGTTTTAACACCAGGATACGACGCCCCTGTTCAGGCGCCGGAAGAGTATCACCATAAATGCGCCGCGCTTCTTCAGCAAACCACTTCACAAAACTGGCGCCGTACAGCACTTCACCTTTGGCTTCCGCCAACGGCTTACCTTGCTCTGCGGTCATGATGATGGCTAAATCATCGGCATGAGCAACAATCAATTGATGCCATTTTTCCAGCAACAGCGCACGTTGCGCATTGGGTGTTTTCCCCCAGTCGGCGCGGACGCGTTCGGCAAAAGCAATCGCCTGTTCTGTCTCCCCGGCCCCCAATGCCGGAATAGTGGCAATCACTTCCCCGCTGGAAGGATCGATAACCGGTAAGGTTTCACCACTGATGGCCCCTTGCCATTGTCCGTTAAACAGCGCCTGCTGACGCAATAAGTCAGCATCCTGGAGTGGTCGTCGCAACATACATCCCCCTTGCTTCTGATGATTTCACTCTAACTGAGGAAACGCGGCGCATGCTGCGTTATCATCATTGCGGATGGGTCATTACGATTATTTTCAGCCACAAAACAACATAAAATGTCGCGAGCGCAAATGATGTATCGTGGGAATT
This sequence comes from Enterobacterales bacterium, assembly GCA_015655145.1. Taxonomy (GTDB): domain Bacteria; phylum Pseudomonadota; class Gammaproteobacteria; order Enterobacterales; family Enterobacteriaceae; genus JAATFO01. The sequence continues at coordinate 25,243 of JAATFO010000113.1, forward strand.
GAAAAAGCGCCCAGTCGGGCGCTCACTGCGGCTGCCCGGTATATCAGATCTGAAAATCAATCACCGGTTCTTCACTCTCTGTCGCCAGCGCCTGGCGTTTAATTTCTTCCAGCGACAAATTGGCATTACACAGTTCGAGGAACTGCCAGACATAGTTGCGTTGCAATTGTCCACGCTTCAGACCCAGCCAGACGGTGTTAGGCTCAAACAGGTGTTTGGCTTCCAGTCGCGTCAGACTGGCATGCTCATCCAACTGACACGCCTGATCGGCGAGGATGCCGACGCCAAGGCCCAGCTCGACATAGGTTTTCACCACATCGGAATCCTGGGCGCTCAGGACAATATCAGGTTTAAGACCAGCGGCATGAAATGCCCGGTCAACGCGTGAACGTCCGGTAATACCAGGACGATAGGTGATTAGCGGATAACGACTGAGTTCAGCCAGAGTGACACTTTGCTGTTGTTCCAGCTCGTGGCCTTTAGGCACCAGCAATGCATGGTGCCAGTTAAACCACGGAAATGCCGCCAGTGACGAATTATTGACCACTTGCTCACTGGCTATCCCCACATCGGCCTCTCCCGCCACCAGCATGGCGACAATTTCCTGCGGTGATCCCTGGCTCAGTTCGAGGCGTACATGGGGATAGAGCGCGCGGAACGCTTTGATCACCCGCGGCAGGCTGTAACGTGCTTGCGTATGGGTAGTGGCGATGGTCAGCACCCCACTGGACTCATTGGTGAAAACATCCGCCAGCCGCCGGACTTTGCCCGCTTCATCAAGAATGCGTTCTGCAATGTTCAATAATGCTTTGCCCGGTTCCGTCATACCCAACAGACGTTTGCCGCGCCGAATGAAGATTTCGACACCCAGTTCATCTTCCAGATCGCGAATATGGCGACTGACACCCGATTGTGAGGTGAACAATGTATTCGCTACTTCGGTCAGGTTAAATTCACAACGTGCCGCTTCCCGGATAATTTTAAGTTGCTGGAAATTCACACGCTTACCCCGCTCAATTATTTGTCTCTTCGCCTGTATGGTATGAAGGCAAATCGATAGCAACAAATAATAAAAAGGGGATACTTATGCAATTTAGTGATATATGCCATGAATTCCGCATTGCCATAAAACGCAAGTGAGTGAATCCCAAGGCGCTTATGCCTGTCAGGGATTCAACCAAACCTGCAGCGTCCCGGGTCTGCCACCTGAAAAATAACGACTAAAAAGTGAGGCGCGCCCCGCGCGCCCTGACGATTAACTCACTAACATCAGTTCACGATTTTCCATCACCGGTTTATGCAGCAAAGACAGGAGAACATTTTTCACCGCCATGGCAGACGGAGAGAGGGGTAAACGTGCGGAGATATTCAATGACAGCGGTAAATTAAGTGCCGGGCTATTGATGCGCGCCATCCATGCATTAGTTGCATTCACCAGCGCGCGCGCGGCGGATTCTGGCAGCACCGTGACCCCCATACCGCTCGCAACAGCGGCGGTCAACGTGGCGATGGTTTCAATTTCACCAATAATACGCGCACTCAAACGACGCAGAGAAAAGGCTTCATCCACCCGTTTACGTACTGCACTGTAGTCACGCGGCAAGAACAGGTTCATTTGAGCGACATCCGCGAGATCAACCGTTTGTCCCGGACAATGGGTCGCGCCAACCAGGTACAATTCTTCTTTCATCAGCGGCATAGTGGTAATACCCGCCGTGGGCGTTCGATCATACACTACCGCCATGTCAAGCTGACCATTCATCACTTTTTCGTTGAGCAGTGTTCCGCTGTTTTCATGCAAATACACCAACACATCAGGAAACTGTTCCCGTACGGTTTGCAGCAAGGGCATGGTAAGTGATGATGCGGCCGTACCGGGCGCCAGGCCGATAGATACCGGGCCGTTCAGTGACTGTCCGGCATTAATCACAGCGGTTTGTGCCTGTTCGCACTGCCGTAAAATGGTGCGGGCATGGGCATAGAGGATCTTACCCGCTTCGGTTGGCGTGACACCACGCTTGGTTCGGATCAATAACTGTTGGTCCAGTTCGCTTTCCAGAGTAGCAACTTGCTGACTTAATGCAGGTTGTGCAATGTGCAACACTTCGGCTGCCTGAGTCAGGCTGCCAATGTCGACGATTTTCACAAAATATTTCAGTCGTCTTAAGTTCATTTTGCCTCCGTCACGGATCCTGAGTGCCATCGTGTGGCTGTGTGCGCCACGCGTATAGCGCGACTGGATGATAAGTTGCAATATGCAGGCCAGGTTGTGGCAAGAGGAGAAACGTCAACAAATCCGGCATGACAGCCGGAAAAATCAGCGATTTGCCACCGGGGATGGCAGCAGGACTGCGGAGAAAATGCACTGCGATAGTGCGATCATTGCGTTGAGGGTGTGCAGCTCGGTCAGTGCGATCTGTTGATACCGGACGGGACGGATCCCGTACCGGAAATCAGCCAGCCATTATCTTTTTTTACGGTTGCGGTACATATCAATCGACACCGCCGCCACGATAATAATGCCTTTAATGATATCCTGAATATAGGCATCCACACCGACAAACGTGAAGCCGCTTTTAATCAGACCGAGGATCACTGCGCCAATCAGCGTTCCGCTGATCCGGCCAACGCCGCCCATCAGGCTGCTACCGCCGATTACGGCAGCGGCTATGGCATCAAGTTCATAGGACACGCCCATACTGGACTGTCCGCTGCTCACCCTGGCCGCTAATACCACCCCCGCCAGCCCGGATAATCCGCCCGCGATGGTATACACCAGTATCAGGTACTTATTAACATTGATCCCGGAAACTTTGGCCGAGATGATGTTGCCGCCAATGGCGTAAACATACTTACCGTAACGGGTGTATTTCAGTGCGACATGAAAAATAGCCGCCACCACGAGGAAAATGATCACCGGCATTATGCCCTGTCCAATGGCGGTAAAACCATCGGAAAGAAAGCTGATCGGATTGCCATGAGTATAATACTGCGCCAGGCCACGTGCCGAGACCATCATTCCCAGCGTTGCGATAAATGGCGGGATACCGGTTTTTGTAATCAACACCCCGTTAATCACGCCGCACAATAACCCGACGGCAATACCGGCCACGACCGGCACGACGGCAGGTAAATCCACCAGCGCGGGAAACATCGGCGACAAGCTATCCGAGGTTTGCGCCAAACTGGCGGCAACCACCGCTGTCAACGCAATCAGTGAACCGGACGACAGATCGATGCCGGAGGTAATAATAACTTGTGTCACCCCGACAGCAATAATGCCAATAATCGCCACCTGCAACACAATCAACACCAGCCGATTTATATTTAACAGAAACGATTGATCGCGCACATACCAGCCGACCAGTTCGAAAATCAGCGCAATGCCCAGCATGACAATAAATATGCCGGTATCTTTCGGTATCTTATGTTTCAGGTTGCTAAACAACGTGGGGCGTTGCTCAGCGGATGATGGCAAACTCACTTTTACATTGCTCATAGCTTTCCTCCCGCCTCACTCTGATGCCAGCGACATAATGGTTTCCTGGCTGGCCTGTTCTTTGTTGAGAATGCCGGTGATCCGCCCTTCATGCATCACCATCACCCGATCACTCATACCAATGATTTCGGGCAGTTCCGATGAAATCATAATGATGGCCACGCCCCGATTAGCCAATTCACTGATCAGCCGATAAATTTCCGCTTTCGCGCCGACATCAATGCCACGGGTGGGTTCATCGAGTATCAGAATTTTAGGTTGCGCCAATAGCCAGCGGGCAATCAGAACCTTTTGCTGATTGCCGCCACTGAGATTATTGATGATTTGATCCATGGTCGGCGTTTTGATATTGAGCCGCTGAATTTGCGCCATACAATCTTTCGCCATCTGTACATGGCTGATAAACCCAACCTTGCTGCTGTATTGTGCCATGTTGACAATGCTCATATTTTCCAGCACCGATAACACCAGAAACAAGCCGGATTTCTTACGATCTTCGGTAAGAAACGCCATGCCTTTATCAATCGCGGTGGAGGGAGAATCAATGCGGGTTAGCACCCCGTCGATCAGTATTTCGCCACTGTCAATGGCGCTCATCCCAAAGAGACTTTCCATCACCTCACTGCGTCCTGCGCCCACCAGCCCCGCCACACCAAGGATTTCACCCCGACGCACACTGAAATTGATATCGTGGAACACGGCGTGGCGCGACAAATTGCGCACCGTGAGCACCTCTTCCCCAATGGCATTATTGAATTTCGGGAACAACTGGGTTAATTCACGCCCGACCATTTGGGTAATTAATGACTGGCGCGTGAAACGGGTGGTGTGATCGCTACCGACCCAGGCCCCATCGCGGAAAATGCTCACTTCATCGGTGATCGCAAAAATTTCATCCATTTTATGGCTGATATAGATAATGGCTTTGCCCTGTGCACGTAAATCACGAATGATGGTGAACAGATGCGCCACTTCACCTTCGGTCAGCGCGGAAGTCGGTTCATCCATGATAACCACATCGGCATTCCAGGAAACGGCCTTCGCAATTTCCACCATCTGTTGTGCGGCGATACTGAGCTCCCCCACCAGACGATCAGGCGCCAGGCGGATATTCAGCTTACTCAGTAATACCCGAGTGATAGCGTGCAATTTACCGTGATCAACCAGGCCGTACTTTATCGGTTCCCGGCCCAGCCAGATATTTTCCGCCACGGTCATCTCAGGAACCAGATTCAGTTCCTGGTGAATCATCGAAATCCCGCAGCGCAGCGCATCAAGCGTATCCTGAAAGTTCACCGGTACTCCGTTAACCCGGATAACCCCATGATCCGGACGATAAATCCCAATCAGGCATTTCATTAACGTGGATTTACCGGCGCCATTTTCGCCCATCAACGCATGGACCGTTCCTGACCTGACACGCAGTGATACATTATTGAGCGCCTTAACACCCGGGAAAAACTTGCTGATGCCTTCAGCTTCAAGCGCATAAGCGGCCATTACATTACCTCCGTACCATGAGGAGTTAAGGGGGTGCGATGAACAGATTGTCATGTGGATGCGAGGACTGACGCATTGCCAAAATGGAATATTTTTTTTACATCCGGACAACATCGCTGTGTGATTTCTGGTGACCTCATCCATCATCATGGATGAAAAACATCATTTATCCCCGACAAGAAATAAACATAACTTACTGTTTAATAATTAAAATAATACCTGTGAAATCGAGGAACCTATCCCAAATGGAATGCAATCCGGCAGAATAAGTTAATTTATTTCATAAATTTATATTTTGAAATTTTAATAATGAAAGCACTGAAACGGGCGTTTTAAAATAAACAAATAACAAAAATTTGACATACGTCTAACATATGACGGGAAATCATCCGAAAGTGAGATCTCAGTGGCAGATTAACGGGCAGTACAGTGAAAGAGACATCGCCCAGATAACAGGAAATAGGAGGTGAGGTGATCAGGTGGGTCGCATGTTTGGCGTCAGTGCTGCACGGATGACAGAATACAAAACATCCAGTGTCTGAACACGGTCGATAGAAAAGGAAAAAGTATTAACAAATTCGAGATCAATTGAGTTGGAGGCATAAAAACCGTGTGCGTCCAGGAGCCCGAACAGTCGTTACGACTTAGTGTGTGTCCCTTAACTGTTTTTTGTACAGTTCAGCATTGTTATAACTGTGCAAAAACACTTTTAAGCGATCAAAATCACCCCAAAACGCTCAATATTCAACCACAAAACACATTCCGGAAATGATTCCTACATCACTTTTTA
>JAATFO010000026.1 GCA_015655145.1 Enterobacterales bacterium
GAAAATGGCATCTACGCTCCTGATGAAACTGTAATGGCCAGCAGCGCTGGATCAAAGGAATAATAGCCCGAAGTGGTGTGAGCAAAGTCATTGTCGCTCTGGCAGTGTTCATATAGCTATTTAGTTACCGTTATTATATGACGCAGGAAATTTTAGCGCAGGCGTTCCAGCAGAAGATTTACTACCACGTCAGACGACGGTAGTGAAGGGTGTCCAACCATTTTTCCCAGTGCGGTATCATAGTTTTCATGCCATTCCGGTTCTTTGACCTCGTAACCATCCTGCCTGAGTTGACTGATGTTGCGCTGTACTGCGGCCTTGTTCCACATTGCCGCACCCATTACCGGGTAAAAAATTACAGGGAACGTTGATGCCAGAATCACCGTGGAAAGACGGTTGGGTGCTGCCCCCTGAGCTACATCAGCCAACGTATTAGCAGTCGCAGGTAGAACCAGCAGAATGTCATGATCAGAAACGATTTTGGATGGTTTGTCCGTTGGCCAGTCTTGAGGAGACTCTCCAGCGATTACCCGGTCAGCCCAGAGTCGCAGGGTTTCGGCAGGAATAAATTTGGTTGCCTGATAGGTCACCATCACTGTCAGCGAACAGTCGATTTCAGTTTTAATCGCCCTGAGATAGGCAGGCAGCAGTGTAATATCGACTGAGCCAGTTGCACCAATCAGAATGCGCTTCTTTTCCATGTGTATACACCTCTGTCTGAATAAAAAGAATGGTGAGCTTGCGCTCACCCAGTTAGTCAATTAGGGCGTTCCCGGTGGTGCTTCTCCCCAACCCCAGAGCTTGATTGTTTCACGTTTCGGACGAGGCGCTTTCGGCTGCGAGTTGGCCTGTGCACGACGAGATCCGAATTCAATATAGCCAGCGAAAGCTGAGCGGAACTCGGGATCAGAGGGGAGATTGACTTCGTCAGCGCTCTCCATCATAAGATCGACCCAACGCTTACGTTGTTCGGGCTGAATTGCTCTGCCTTGATGTTTGGAAACCATGCCTTTAAAGCCGCCACGGTGTGCTGTATAATTAGCCTCACCGCCTAGTACCTCTTCAAGCCAGATGGCTACGTGTTCGGGATGATCGCCGCTCATATGCTGGAACATTGGTGCCAGCAGCTCATCTTTTTCTACTTTTGCATAGAAAGTCTGCATAAGTTTTAGCAGTACTTCCCTGCCACCCATCCATTCAAATAATGTCGGTATTTGTTCAGACATAATTTTTCTCCGCGATGTGCTGATAGCTTTAGCCCAGCTCCAGTGAGGTAATGGCATTAAGGCCGTTACGGTAGCCAGCAGGAGGAGTACCACGATACATCCTGCAGGTGTGAAAAAGTATTTTGAAACCGGCTGCTGCTAGATATTCGAGTATCTCGCTAGCTTGTTCGGGGATATCTAGCGTTACCTGTACGTTAGTTGGCACAGCGGCTAACGCTGCTTGGATCAGGGCAATGGCATGCGAGCGTTCTGCTGCATAAAAAGGGCCAATACGATATCCCTCATCAGCGGGGCGTAGTGCAATTAATGCTTGAATGGTTTGCCCTTCGGTGAGGATAAATCCTTGACGATTTTTGTCAGTAAACCATAAAGAGAGCAGGTCAGGACGGAAATAACCGGTAAATTGCGAGTCGAATTCAACAATAGCAGGAAGATGACGATTAGTTATCTGCTGGATATTGTCCGCTTTAATTGCCTTATCGGAGAAATGTCCCTGAACACGGTAAGTAAGGTAGTGGGTTTGGAATCCCCATTTACTGTAGTTTTTCTCCTGCTCTGGCATCGCATCAAGGCCAATACAACGCTCGCCAGCATGCTCAATAGCAGCAGTCCAAAGCGCCAGCCCCTTCCCCTGGCCTTGATATTCTGGTCTGACAATATAGTGCCCAAGGTGAGCATAGTTGGGGGTAAAGTTGACGACGGAAATGGAGGCAACAACGTCATCATTATTCAGGCCAGCAAAAAAACCATTATTATCAACATTAAGAAAAATAGGGATATCACCCTGTCCCAGATTCCAGTGCTCGTTACGAGCCATTTCCGCTACGATGTGCCATTCGGCAGGTGTGGCAACTTTGATACTAAAGTCTGGATCGGTTTTATGGGTAATTATAGTCATTATCTCTCTCCGGGGAAAATAGGTTCAAAGTCCCATAGACTTACTAATGAACTCCTTCAGAACTTCACTGGTGCCGCCGTATATGGTCTGTACCCGACTGTTTACCCATGTTTTACCTATAAAGGTATCGCGGAGATACCCAACACCGCCATGTAGTTGCATGCAGCAATCAGCAACTTTCACCTGTAGTTCTGTAGTCCAGAGTTTTATTTGTGCGGCTTCAACTACGTTAAGCTCACGGCGGTTGAATTTATCGATGGCATCGTTGAGATAAATACGGGCAATTTTTACTTCTGTATCCAGATCGGCTAGTCTGAATCGGTTATATTGAAATGAGCCCACCGGCTGACCAAATGCCCGGCGACTTTTTACATACTCTAGTGTCTTCTCCAGCAATAATTCTGCAGTCGCGACGGCAACTGTTGAAATACTCAGGCGCTCTCGTGGCATACCTCCCATAAAGTAAAAGTTGCCGATATTTTCTTTGCCAATTAAATTACTGACCGGGACATGGCAGTTGGAAAAATGGAGACTGGCGGTATCGCTGGCATGCCAGCCCAGTTTTTTCATCGGGTCACCGCGTGTCAACCCTCCTGTATCACGCTCTATTACCAGCAAACTGATACCCTGTCCGCGTTCTGCGCCTGATGTTCTGACGGCCGTCAGTATCAGGTCGGCGTTGATACCGTTAGTGATAAAGGTTTTACCACCGTCAACTACATAATACTGCCCCTGCCTGACAGCGAGGGTTGCAAGGTCTGCCGAGTCAGAACCGCCGTTAGGTTCAGTAACCGCGATGGCAGCAATTAATTCACCATGGCAAAGACCTGGTAACCAGCGATCGCGTTGTTCATCCGTACCGTGCATATCAATGTAACTGGCGATAACATCATTGTGTGCAATGATTACTGGTGCGGTCATTTCAGCGCGAATTAGCTCCTCCGTAAGTACGGCGGCATAATGATAGTCTGCTCTGTTTCTGCCTCCCCATTGTTCGGATACCCCCATTCCAAGCAGTCCGCTTTCACCAGCTCGTCGCCAAAAGTTACGGCTTACAAGACCTGATTTTTCCCATTCGGCGATAAATGGTCGGGCTTCCTGTTCAAGAAATGCCCTGCAGGAAGAGCGAAACTTTGATAAATCCCTGTTATCCATTACAACCTCAGTATGTTTATGTAGACAGTGGCAGGTAGTGTTCACTTCGGGATTGCATAAGTAACATGCTTACAATGTTGAAATTTTCATAGACGGCAAAATGACCGCCTTCTATTTCTGTGACACTGACAGACGAACGCGTGTGATTCTGCCAGGCATACTGTGATTGTAAGGTGATATGTTCATCTTTCTGCGCGGAAATAAGCATCAGTGGCTGAGCCACTGTAGTAGCTTGATAGGTAAGGAACTGTTGGCGCAGGATGTAGTCCGTTCTCAGCGCCGTTACCAACCGCCGTGCCATCGCGGGTTCGCTGAGGATGCTATCAGGCGTACCATTATCAGAGCGCATCTTTTCAAGGATCTGATCGTCAGACCAGCGATGGCGATCGTCTTGTGGCTGAAGGCTGGGGGCAATTGAACCGGAAATAATTGAGAACAGAGGCGTGATGCCATATTTTGCAGCCAGCATATGACTGACGACAAAACTCAGTACACCACCAAAGCTATGGCCGAATGTGGCAAACTCTTTGATGCCTGTCTTTTGGTGTTGGCTAAAGTCTGCATAAATATCTTCACAGATTCGGTTAGCCAGCGTAGGCAGGTCGTCTATTATTTTCTCCCGACTGAGTCTGTCCCGGCCGGGTATTCCTACGGGGTTGAAAACAAGAGTGTTTGTATCACTGAAGCGGTTGCACCAGTGCCGGTAAACTCCCGTACCCGCGCCAGCATGGGGGAAAGCATAAACGATACGTTTATTTGATGTGACCATTATGGGTTTTCCTCCATTAAAAACGACGCGATACGCTCCGCCACCATAGCGGTAGTCAGATTCGTCGGCATTGAGGTAATACAGGGGAACAGAGAGGCATCAGCCACTGTAATATTATCCAAACCATGAATACTGCCTTTTTCGTCAGCGGCCGTATCAGATTGGGCGGAACTCCCCATGCGGACAGTACCTGAAGCATGCCAGCCAGGGCTTACAAGATTTCTGACGGCATTGAGCATTACCTCTTCATTACTAATCATTGAGTCACGCCAAAACTGGACGCTCTCCAGACAGGAGCTAACATCAGGGTGATTAATTATTTGCCACATCTGACGAACCCCTCCGACCAGACGGCGAAGATCACTCATATTCTGAGACAGGGGGAGGTCGATCGTTGGCAGTTCATCGCTATTGCGGGAGCGGATAAACAGTCGCCCACGTGCCTCCGGGCGCATCAGCATCACGGACGCACCAACCAGGAAGGGATATTCTGTCCGGTTATGAAAACCAGGTACTGTCTCACTGGCTACGTTGTTCATCAGCCCGAGTTGCACATCTACCTGAGCGTCGTAACCACTACTCAGTCTGGCGGCAGTTTGCCGCCAGGGTGTTTTTACCTGACTGTTTCCGCTGCGTGGTAGCGCCCACATTACTACTGAGGCATGATCTGAAAGGTTGTTTCCAACCGCTGGAATATCCGCAACTACCGGAATATCAAGTTTTTGCAGCAGAGCTGCGTCACCTACGCCGGAACGTTGTAACAGTGCGGGAGAACCTATCGCGCCGGCACAAAGTATTATCTTACTGGCCGAAATGATCTGGTAGTCGCCATCTCTGAGCACCTCGACTCCTGTAGCTATACCTTTATCAAACAACACGCGCTCAGCGGTTGACTCGGTCAGTATCTGCAGATTACTGCGTTGTTTTGCCGGTGTGATATAAGCGCGGCAGAAATCGAAACGTTCCGCGCCCCGTACTACATTCGCGGGTACAGCTCCAACTGCCGGTTCCTCGCCCTGATTAAAATCTGCTACCCAGGGAACACCACTGCTCATACAAGCGGTAGCAAACCCCTTTTCCAGTGGCAAAATCTCTTCTGTTGCAGGGCGGCGGATGAGCAGTGGGCCTCTGTGACCATGGAGGGTTTCGTCTGCTATATCACTATCGTTCTCCAGTTTACAATACCAAGGCAACACATTTTGCCATGCCCAGTTGGGGGCCCCCATTTCTGCCCAGCAGGAAAAATCGCTCGGGAAAGCGCGTAGGGCCACGGCACCGTTGATCGCGGATGATCCCCCTAAAACTTTTCCTAGTCGGTAACCAAAAGGTTTACGTCTATTGCGAGAAGGTGTCTGTTCTATTGCTGGTTGCAGAAAGTGGGTAAAACGTTCCGCGCCATGTATGTTAACTTCGTATTGCCAGTTGTAATTTTCAAGCACCAGACGTGATGCATCACTCAATGGGCTTTCAGGTTCGCCAGCATTTGAATCTCCGCCGGATTCAATCAGCAAAACGGATTTACTACTATCTTCCGAAAGCCGGGCGGCCATTACGCAGCCAGCTGTGCCGCCACCAACGACGATGTAATCATAATGGGACGAAGAAGAAGTATTCACGCCTGCGGCTCCTTAGGGACAAGGGCGATTTTCGCCAGGATTTTTGAAAAGTCTCTGACTGAGGCGTTCATAAACAGACTTTCGATCATGTCCTGTTCACTAGACGGGTCAACGCTGAAGCTTTTGCGGACGGCACTAAGCAGACTGACGGCATGCAGCGAATCGCCACCGATATCAAAAAAACCGTCCGTCACGCTAAAGTCATTATGTTGCAGTTGAGTTACCCAGATTGAGTAAAGAATGGTCTCCGTCTCATTCGCTGGTGTATTATTCCTGTCGTTGGCCGTACTGTCTGCCCAGACGGTTGGCAATGCGTTTCGGTCGATTTTGCCGTTAGGGGTTAGAGGCATTGCCTGTAGCAGCACAAACCAGGTTGGGACCATGTAAGATGGTAGCGCTGCAGTGGCTGTTTCCCTGAGTTCGCCTTCGAGCGTTTGACTGTCAGGGTTTTCAGCTACCACGTATGCGGCCAGCTGTTTTTGGCCTGTTTTAGGGTGTATAACAGCATTAATAACCACATGGCTTGCTGAAGGATGTGCAAGTAGCGCTGCTTCGATCTCACCCAATTCGATACGGTAACCATTAATTTTGACCTGATTATCCTCACGTCCCAGGATTTCAATCAGGCCATCATTGATGTAGCGTCCAAGATCGCCGGTTCGGTAAAGCCTTTCATTCGTTCGTGGATGATTGAAAAAGCGTGCCTGAGTTTTCTCATTGTCGCCCAGATAACCTTTGGCTACCCCCTCTCCTGCAATAAAAAGCTCACCGGTTACCCAATCAGGGCAGGGATCCAGCCATTCGTTCATTACGTGAAAGCGTTGGTTGGCGAGGGGCTTACCGTAGGGAATGCTCTTCCAATTACTATCCACCGCTTGCACCGGATAAACGATGGACCAGATAGATCCTTCCGTTGCACCTCCCAGACTGATGACATCAATATGTTCAGAGACGCTATGGATCTGCTTCGGTAAATCAACCGGTATCCAATCACCGCTCATCAGGATAAGACGAAGATGGCTATCCTTTAACTGTGAACCGGCCCGCTCAAATAACGCCTTGACGGGGGCTGGCACCGAATTCCAGAGCGTGACACGTTGGCTTAACACCAGCTCAGCCCATCTTTCTGGATCTGCTGGCGCGTTATCCTCCGCAAAAAGTAGACTGCCGCCTGCCCCAAGCACACCAAAATAATCATAAACAGACAGATCAAATCCGGCCGGAGCAATGGAAAATACTCTATCTTCTGTACCTACATTAAAGCGGTGATTAATATCAGCAATGGTATTTGAAGCGTTGTGATGAGTAATCATTACTCCTTTAGGTTCCCCAGTTGAGCCCGAAGTAAAGATAACGTAAGCTAGGTCGTCTACAGACTGGCGCGGTTGGAATGGGGGTAATGGTGAAATAGTCTCCGAAACAATCGTGGGTACCTGGATCCAAATACCCGTTGTATTGGCTGGGATGCCTGAACCAAGAATAGCTTTCGCTTTGCAGCGTTCAACCAAAAATTTTTTACGCTGCCCGGGGAGTTTTGGATCGACAGAAACATAAGCTGCACCAGTAATTAAAACCGCCAAAATAGCTGCCAGCATCTCTGGTCCATGAAGCATGGAAACCGCAATAATATCGCCAGGAGTAATATTTACTTGTGACCGTAGTTGATCGGAAATATTGTAGGCTGTAGCTACCAACTGACGATAGCTTATCTCTCGATTGCCCTGAATCACCGCAATTTTCTCAGGGTTGCGATATGCCGCCGTCAGTAAAGATTCATGCAGAAGCAGCGGGGGGATATCTCGCCCGGTTGCATTAGCGGCAAGGCGAGATTGTTGCTGAATCTCAGGTAGTGGAACCACGCTATATTGTTGTGACCAGATAGAAGGTTCCTCTGCACAGGCACAGAGTAGGTGACAGGCCGAATCAAACATATCTTCTACCATTCCCTGCGGGAAAAGATCTTCTACATAATTCCAGCTCATCACCAGCTCACCATTAATACGCATCAGCTGATTTTCTAACCAGACACCAGGCGTCCGGGTTGCGGTATGGGTAACACGTGATGTCCCATCCCAACCATGATCGGGGATCACATCCCATAGCTCTGCGTTAAGTGTGTTACTGAATACCACTGGCAATGAAAACACGCGGCCATCATTACTGAGTCGGGTCATTTCACGCAAAACCTGTATGCCATTAAAGGAAGAGTGCCAGCGATTGAGCAGCAGTTCAGTCTGTAAGTTGATCAATCGCTCCGTCAGGGTGTCACCGGGGCTGTTTTTTACAGAAAGCAAACATGGTTGTAAAAAATTGCCAACGATACTGTTAACATCATCTGTGAAGCCACGTCTGCTATGTTGGGTCAGGGTAAGCGTAAATTCCTGCCGACGAGACCATTGCCGTAATACCTCTGTATAGATGCCAAGGAATAGTACTTCCAATGTAATACCATTTCTGGTTGCCTCCTGCCGGAGCTTATTAATTATAGTGAGGGGGATTTCTTTCTTCAGTGTACTGACGACCGGATTTTTTATTAGTTCAGGCGAACGATGGACAGGAAGTTCCGGTGCACTGGGCAAATCTTTTATTTTACTTCTCCAGTAGGATTTGTCTGTCTCTCCCCGTTGGCTTTCCCTGATTTCTTTATCCATTGATAGATAATCGGAAAAGGTAATCGTCCGTTCGATTGTATTTGTTTTTGGGTTTTTATAAAAGGCCCACCAGTCACGAGTAATAATGTTGATGCTATGTAAATCGAAAAACATCAAATTAAAGCATAAATGCAATCTGATATTTTCTTTTGGCATTAGAGTCGCGTGAATATTAAATGGAAGTTCATTTTCTGCCATTTTATCGGGAGCCATCATCGCAGTTCGGGTCGCCTGTATAGCGTCATCGACAGACTGAGAATTGAGCTTACTGCAATCGGTTACTGAAATACTATATTGTCTGTCCGCTGGCGTAATTCGCTGACGTCCACCGTCTGTAAGTTCTGCCCGCATCATAGGATGGCGGATAACCACGTGATTTAGTGCATCGCGGAGCATAGTAATATCAGATTTGTATACCTCAATTTCAGTGTAATGTACCGCTGGTATTCCTCCCAGCGGGATAGCTGCATTACGTCCAATAAGATATGCATATTGAATGTCAGTCAAAGAAAATGGCAGGTCAGCAGAGTGGTTCTCTTCTGTGCATTTGTAATTTAAGTTTTCCGCAGGAAGTACACCTTTAAGCAATGTATTTATTCTTAGCGATACATCACTAACACTGTGGTTATATAAGCTATCCGTATGAAATCCATTATTTGTGGAAAGAATCAAGCCCATTTTCTTCGCAGCTTCTCGCATCACTTCCATAAACCACTCCTCTATAAATGTCCTTGGTAACAGTTCAGGATATACCGGCATTGTGTTAACAACAGTATCTTTGCTAAAGATATTTAGTAACAACGGGAATAAATAATTGAAATTACGGTTCAAAACATCCACATTTAGCGAACAGTTTAATACCCAGTAATCAATTGTTATGGCATGAAAAACCAACCTTTATTTTCAATCATTCAATCATGAGCTTGATTGATTAAATGTAAGGCATGGCCTCTGAAGTCGTCAAGTATAAATATTACTTATTGATATATATAATGGCAATTGGTTATTGTCACTATGGCGTAGCTTTTTGTTGTGTTAATTAATTGATTTTATTTTATTTTTTTTGTTTTCGGAAAGATTTGGAGTGAGTTACGTGACTATCTTGATAAATTTTCATCTTAAAGATTAAAAAAAATCATCATTTTGTTGGGCGTTTATTATTTTTTTGTTGACAACAGTGCAAACTACATTACATCATTCAATTTATAAATTGAATGATGTGCGGGTGTGACTATAAATACTGGTAACCCCATGATTATTTTAATGATTAATAAACATTAGTTTAAATGAGGTGTGTGTATGAATAATGACTCCGCAGCGGAGACGGAAGATCGCGTTGCTTCCTTTGATAAAGACTGGCGTCAGCAGGGATTCTCAGCTCCGGCGATTAATGTTCGGTCACTGTTTGCCATACTGGCCGTGGTCCAGGCCACGTTAATTTTTACTATCGTTATGGTTGGTGTACCTTTGCCTGCTATTGGTACTGAATTTGGTCTGGTGCAGGCTGAACTGGTTTTAGTCAGTGCGGGTTATGGATTACCATTTAGTGGACTGCTGCTATTTGGTGGCCGTCTGACCGATCGTTTTAGTGGTATAACAATGTTCACTCTGGGAGCTATGCTTTTCGGTCTGGCCTCACTGGGGGGGATTTTTGCCCCGGGCTACTGGACACTGGTTGCAGTACGTTTCATTCAGGGAGTAGGAGCCGCCATGATTGCACCCGCACTGATGGCGTTCTTAAGACAACTCTATCCTGAACCTTCTGATTACGGACGCGCTATGGCGGTATGGGGGGGCGTATCGGTGTTGGGAGGGGCCGTAGGTTTTCTTTCTTCTGGTATTGTTACAACTTGGGTGTCATGGCGCTGGATGTTCATTATTCCAGTTGTAGTCGCATTCACAGGAATGTATATGGTGCGCAGAATGATGGTATTGACCGATAAGATTTCTTCTCGGCCTGGCATTGATCCAGTTGGAGCACTACTTGCTACCAGCGGTATATCGTTATTCAGCTTTGGTCTGATCTTCAGCGGGGAATACCCATGGTCGATGCCTCTGGTTTGGGGAACCGTCTCCACCGGAGTTATCCTGTTTATTGCATTTTTGTTTCTGGAGAAAAAGGTGGCAGCACCGCTTCTGCCTCCAGATTTTATTCTGAATCCTACAAGGGCCGTTGGGCTGGTGGGGATTTTGCTGGCTGCTGCCGGGATGGGATTGATTACTTTCCTGTTATCTCTCTACTTGCAGCAGATCCGTGGGTGGACCCCTATGGCCACGTCAATGGCATTTATTCCCTATACGGCAGGTCTTCTGGTGATGAACCGTGTTGCAGGCATTCTGAACGCACGTTACCATGCGCTGACCATTACTATTATTGGACTTCTGACTGGTGCTGTTGGACTGTTTCTTCTGGCCCTGCTCAACGCTGATACCGGTTATAGCAGCGGCCTGCTGCCGGGGTTATTTATTCTTCCCGCAGGTGCTTCTCTGATGTTTTCAGGTAGTGCTGTACTTTCAACAGCAAGCGTTCCTCTTCATCAGGCGGGTCTGGCAGGGGGGGTGATGAATACCTCAATGGAGCTGGGGCCAACCATGGGACTGGCTGCACTAATGGCTGTGGCGGCAACGCAGGCTGATACGATCGCAGGCTATGGACTGGCTTTTGGCTCGGCTGGCTGCATTTATGTTGTGGCGGCGATTGCAGCTATTTTTTGCCACCGAAGTGTCAGGTCACCCTGTTAAGTCTCTGGCCATGGCCTGAATCTAAGGCCATAGCAATTATTATGTCTTCAGCTATTGTTTCGCACTTCCAGTCCGGCGGCTTTCCATTCCGGGAAGCCATCTTCCAGACAGCGTACTTTATAACCTTTTTCCTTCAGCAGTTTCATTGCATTCAGAGAGAGTACGCAGTACGGCCCCCGGCAATAGGCGACAACTTCCTGCTTTTGGTTGAGCTCAGACAGACGTCCCCCCAGCTCAGAGACCGGGATATTTATTGCTCCTGGCAGATGCCCAAAACGGTATTCCTCATAAGGGCGAACATCAAGTAGGGTAACATCGCCTTCGATAAGCCGATACAATAATTCCTCCCGGGAAACGGATTCAAAACGTTCTCGTTTATTTAACGTTTCAGAGACAAAATTGCTTATTTCATTGTGCCGAAACTCAACATATTGCCGAACTGCTGTCAGTAAGCTTTGTACTGGTCCGTTGCCTAACCGGTAAAGTATATTTTTCCCTTCACGACGAGACTGTACAAAGCCAGCACGTTTAAGCTGTTGCAAATGCTGTGAAGCATTAGCAATTGATATGCCAGTAAGTGTGGCTAATCTTTCGACAGAACGCTCCCCTTGTGAGATATGCTCCAGCAAAATGAGCCGATGAGCATTTGCCAGAGAGCGGGTTACTTCTGCAATTTCATGAAATATCATGTGATTATTGTTTGAGTTGTCAGTTGACATAGGCTGATTATTGCACCATCATTCAATTAATTGATTGTATGTTAACAAAGCTGTGTCCCCAAGGCTAGCATTGACCCTGACTAAATTATCAGAATCCCTGGAAACATACGGTACACATCATCTGAAAACTGCCAATAAGGAAGCTAAAGTGGACAATATATTACAAATTGTTGCCATAGGCGTTGGAGCAACCCTGTTTATGGATGTCTGGGCCTTGCTGCAGAAGCAAATATTTACTATTCCATCTCTGGATTATCGGCTGGTTGGGCGCTGGATAGGACATATGCAGCAGGGTAAATTTACCCATAACACTATACTGCAGGCACCGGTAGTCAAAGGCGAAGTCGCTATTGGCTGGCTGGCACATTACACTATCGGTATTATTTTCACCGGGCTACTTATTGCCGTCATTGGTAGTGGGTGGCTGATAAATCCTACTTTCATTCCCGCCTTCCTGACCGGAATTATTAGTGTTATCGCACCGTTTTTTATAATGCAGCCGGGCTTTGGCTTTGGTATTGCGGCTTCCCGTACACCTCAACCTAATGTAGCCCGTCGTCGTAGTCTGGTTGCTCATGGTTCTTTTGGTATTGGTATGTATATCAGTGCGATGATACTAAGGGGAATATCTCAGATTGGTTGAATCAGAAGTACAATGCGGGATCCTGGGGTTGTTTATGAGCATAGTTGCTGGTGTAAACGTGCGTCGATAACGGTGTCATCTCCGTCACTGGCTATTTCCAGACTATCCTGGTCGCTGTCCGTGTAACGGTAAAAGGTGAGTCTGACAGGATGGTTTACACTAACCTGCCGCAACAGAGTCATAAGTTCAGATGTCATAATGATGTATTCCTTTCCGTTTATGCGGGTAGCCGTGAGGGTGTCTCCTGTTATTTCACCGGGCGGTGTTAAAAGAAACCAGATGAAAATAATTATGTGGCAGAAATAATTTCTGCCACAGCGGACCTGCTGCCCGGGGTAGCAGGATAAGGGGGTAATGAAAATATACGTATTGATTAATAACGTTTGATAATTATCCCGTCCCCTGACGATGGCGATTTTCTTAATTGACTGAATACACAGTATTCACGCAGTGTTCCTGGGTTGATAACAACATCACCGGATGATAATAAATAACAAAATTCTTAATCAGACATTTTTATTTTAAATTGTCGCGACAGGAAAAAGGTTTTTCTGTAGCCGGTAGCATCATGACGCGTGCAGCATGGCGGCAGTCATGAAATCAGGGAGTGCTGCTGATGTCTTATTCTGATACGCCTGAACAGGCCGCCGTTATCGGCTGGTCGGGGCACCGCCTTGTGGTCAGGGCCTTTGCCGGCACCGGCAAAACCGCCACGCTGGTGCGCTTCGCCTGCGCCAGTCCTGAGCGTAAGATGCTCTACCTTGCCTGTAACCGGGCGGTCAGGGACGAAGCTGAACAAAAATTCCCGTTTAATGTGGAATGCAAAACCGCGCACCAACTGGCCTGGCCTCATTTTGGTCGCCACTATCAGCGCCGGCTGACCGGGAGTCTGCGTATCACCGACGTCGCCCGTCAGCTCAACACCCGTTTCTGGCCGCTGGCGCGCACGGCCATCACCACCCTGAACGCCTTTCTGTGCAGTGCTGATATGCAGCCCGGCCATCCGCACCTGCCGGAGGAGGATGAGCACAGCGGGCTGTCGGCGGAAAAAATCCTGGCAGCAGCGCAGTTGCTGTGGCGTGAGTCGGTCCGCCAGGACGGCAGTTTTCCGGTCACCCACGATGTTTACCTCAAGCTGTATCAGCTCTCCCAGCCCGACCTTGCCAAACGCTGGCATACCCTGCTGTTTGACGAGGCCCAGGATGCCAACCCGGTGATTCAGTCGCTGGTACTGGCCCAGTCCTGCCCTGTGGTACTGGTCGGTGACCGCCATCAGCAAATCTACCGTTTCCGGGGGGCGGAGAACGCCCTCGATGCGCCGCAGCTGGCTGATGCTGACCAGCGCTGCCTGACGCACAGCTTCCGTTTTGGCCCGGCGGTGGCCCGTGTGGCTAATCTGCTGCTGGCCCGCCAGGGCGAGACGCTGTCAGTGGCCGGCAACGGCGGTGATGACTGCGTGACAGAGTGCCTGCCGGAAGACGCAACACGGGGATCGTACGCCGTTCTGAGCCGTACGGTGGCCGGGGTTATCGGTGCGGCACTGCAGGCCAGCCTGGCGGGGAAAAAGGTGTACTGGGTTGGCGGTATCGCCGGTTACAAAACCGAAGAGCTGGAAGACCTGTACTGGTTTTCGGCCGATATGCCCGAACGGATGCAGTCGCCGCTGCTGGCGCGGGAGTACCGCAATTTTGAGGAGTATGAAACGGTCGCAAAAGCCACTAAAGACGCTGAGATGAATCAGGCGCTGCGGCTGCTGGACCAGTATTTCCCGCTGCCGCAGAAGCTGCAGGTGATGCGTGCGCAGGCTGTAACCGATGAAACTCAGGCGCAGGTGACCGTCTCAACCGCCCACCGCAGCAAAGGGCTGGAGTGGCCCTCGGTGGTGCTGGATGAGGATTTTGCCGACATCACCGACCCACTGATGAGCGATGCAGAGCGTACCGACGAAACCAGTCTGCTGTATGTGGCGGTGACGCGGGCACAGCAGACGCTGGTGATTAACGCGTTGTTGCAGATGCTCCTGAGTGCAGAGAAAGGGGACGGACCCGGAGAGGAGAACGGGTCAGGGGAGGGGAATGCGCCGGGGGAAAGGAACGGGCCTGAGGAGATATCATGCTGAAGTCGATAAAGGCGCTGCTGGCCGGCAGCCGGGAGGTACCCACCGCCGCGTCATCAGTGCCGGCAGGCCCGGCGGGCTATTTTATGCCACTGCGGGCTGAACAACTGCTGGACACGCCCACGCGCAGGAAGTGCCTGCAACAACTGTGGGAAAACAGCGCACTGCCGAAAGACCTGTATGAGCAGTTCTACCTGCAGCCGCTCAGACAGCTTGTCTCGCTGATGCAGACGCTGCCAGCGGCTCAGCAGGGCGAATATGCACGGGAAGGGGGACTGGTTGACGTCACGCTGTACACCACCACCTTTGCGGTGCGTCTGGCCCGGGGGCATATGCTGCCGCCGGGGGCGGCACCGGAAGAACAGTCGGCGCAGAACGTGTTGTGGAGTGCGGTGGTGTTCCACGCCGCGCTGTTCCATTACCTGCCGCTACTGAGCCAGTTTGATGGCGAGCTGCAAAGCGGCCGCGCCTGGCTGCCGGGTATCACGGTGCCGGCGGAGCCGTACCGCTTTCGTTTCAGTGCCACGCCGCCACAATCCGCACTCACCGCCAGCCAGAGCGCGCTGACCGCCGCCCGCCTGTTGCCGTCGGCGTGCCTGGCCTGGCTGGCGACGCTGCCGGTGGCAGTGAATGCCCTGACGCTGAGGATTGCCGGACACCCGTGCCCGCTGCCGGTGATTGATGAGCTGGTACAGGAAGCAGCGAGGCTGGCCAGAGGGCCGGGGCTGTCAGTTTCATCCCTGCCGGCACCGGTCGCCGCTGAACCACCGGTACTGGCGGCCGACACTGCAGCGCCACTGATATCTGCCGTGGCGCTGCAAAGCGCCGTCAGTGGCGCGCTGGCCGCTGACAGCCCGTCCCCGGCTGATATCCCCACACCCACTGAAGATGGCACCACCCCAACGGCCGGTGTGCTGCTGAGTTCCGCCTTCGATGTGCCGGTGAATGACAAACCGCTGGCAGAGATGACGGTGACCCCCGAGACGGTGGTTGCGGTGGACGATGACACCCGGGCGCTGCTGTCGCTGATGTCTGTCGGCATATTGGATGTGGCCGCGCCGGTGCAAACAGCCGCGTCTGATGGTGATGCAGGGCCTGATCCAGCGCCGGCACCTCCCGTCGTCACTGCGCCTCCTGCAACGCCGCCACAGCCGGTTGAAGATGCATCCTCCAACGTTGTAGTGACAGCGCCTTTGCCAGAGACCATGGCACCGGCGGCAACGACGGATAACCCGCCGGGCGAAGCGTTCTGGCAGTGGCTGGCTGACGGACTCAGGAGCGGCGAGATCCCGGTTAACAGCGCAGAGGCGAGGGTTCATCTGGTCAGTGGTTTTGCCTTTCTTTGTGTGCCGGACATTTTTCACCTGTATCTCAAAGGGCCGGGCGGAGGAAATGAACGGCGTTCTGCCCTGCAGAAGGCGGTTGAAAAGCTGGGACGGCACAGAGTCAGCCGGGGACAGCGCTTTTTTACGGCACATTTGTACCCTGATGACGCCAGGGAAGGGAGCTACCGGCGGATCAATGGGTATCTGGTGAAGTTCAGTCTGCTATACCGGGGCGCGTCTGCGCCGGAGGACAGCAGGCTGCTTGTGATCCCCTGAGATAGTGGAACGGGGACGGCAGCCACAGCCATTGTGCTTGTGGCAGGGGCTATGGGGTACGTTTAGAAGAGAATGGGAATGGACGTAACAGAAGAATTAACCTGGGATCATCTGCTGTCGGAGTATTTCTTTGCGAAATCATTACGCGAGCAGAGTGAATGGAGCTACCGCAAGGTAGTCAGCGTGTTCAGGAAAGATGTTGGTCAGGGGGTGATGCCGTTTGAGGTAACGCAACGGCAAATTCTGCAGCTTCGCCGCAATACCCTCAATATAAAAGGGCTGTCGCGCCACACCTGGAATAACAAAGTCAGGCACATGAGCGCGTTGTTTAATTTCGCGCTGCATAAAAAGTGGTTGCCGCAGGAAGAGAACCCCTTCAGCCAGGTATCGGTGCGCCCGGAAGGCAGGCAAAAAAAGACGCTGAGCAAACGGCAACTGACCCGGATTTATCTGGTGATGGACAGGTATGCCGAAGATGAGCGTAACGGAAAAGCCCGGCCGAGAAGCGAGTGTGCGTTATTCCCTACCGACTACTGGCTGACCGTGCTCGACACTTTCCGTTTTACCGGTATGCGCCATAATCAGCTGCGGCGGCTTCGCCTGCGGGATATCAACGTCGAAGAGGCGTATATCAATCTGACCGTGGAGGGGAGTAAGAACTACCGGGAATGGCGTGTTCCCATGGTGATATTCCTGCGCCGCCGGCTTGAAAAACTGAAGAAGAAGGCGATAACCATGGGTGCGAAGCCCGGTGATTATCTTTTTGACGTCAGACGGTTTACCGGTAAACGTGTCATCAGCGGGGCACCGGGGATACAGTCCGTCCGTTCGTTTTGCCGCCGCCTGTCGCGGGAATGTGAGTTTGAGGTGAGTCCGCATCGTTTCCGGCACACCTTTGCCACGGAGATGATGAAGTCGCCTGAGCGCAATCTACAGCTGACTCAGGGCATGCTGGGGCACCGGAGTATCAGTACGACCATGGAGTACGTCGAGCTGGACCTGGAGGTGGCGAGTCGCACGCTGGAGCAGGAGCTGCGGCTCTACACCGATATCTGTCTGGAGCGGGATTTTGAAGATGAATCAGACACGCCTTGACATAACTTTAACAAGCTGTAAAAATCAACAGTGATCGAGAAAAGGACGCCTGTGCTCGAACACAGGCATCCTTTCTTGAGAAACCTAACTTTCAACATCGTAGTGGCATACTTGCAGGAAAACCACCGTGACATTTACTGGTCAGTTCCGTATTAACCGCCCGTTAAGGATCTCATCCCTTAACCAACGTGCTTTGATGCATGGTGCCCGGACTCGGGATCATTCAGTTGTGTATTAAACTGTTTTAATAGTAGTTTTCTTCACCATTAATTGTCAAGACCCGTGGTTTGACCCCATATTACTGTCTATATACGTTTACCTATGAACAAAAAGACTACAGAACAGCAAGCCATCCACCGTCCACAAAAATCATTTGGCCATTGACGTAATCTGAGGCAGAAGAAGAAAGATAGATAACTGTCCCTGCGAGTTCTTCCGGTAAACCCCAGCGCCTTGTCGGATTGCTGTTTTTCACCCACTGATCGAATTGTTCATCTTCCACTAAAGCAGTGTTCATATCAGTAATAATATATCCGGGACCTATAGCATTTGCCTGTATGTTATATTGACCCCATTCTGCTGCCATGGCTTTTGTCAGCATCCTGATACCTCCTTTAGCTGCCGTGTAAGGTGCTACGGTAGCACGGGCGGCCTGACTGGTAAGAGAACCAATGTTAATCACTTTCCCACCTTGACCACGAGCTATCATTCTCTTAGCAGCTTCACGGCTCACCAGAAAAGCACTGGTCAGGTTGGTATCGATCACTTTCTGCCAGTTTTCCAGCTCCAGTTCCACCATTGGTTTGCGGTACTGGATACCGGCGTTATTAATCAGAATATCGATCTGGATCCCTTTCTCGTCCATCTCAGTGAATGCTTTCATCACGGAGACTTCATTGGCCACATCAAAGACGAAACCATCAACGTGAAAACCTTTTGTCTGCATGTCACTGACCGATCTGAATAAACGTTCTTCGTGAGTACCGTTCAGAATGACGTTTGCACCGGCTTCTGCCAGGCCTTGCGCGAATGAAAACCCCAGTCCTCTGCTTGACCCGGTTACGAGTGCAGTCTTGCCATTTAAATCAAAAAGCGGGTGCATATATTCAATACCTCTATAGAATTACCCGGCCAGTACAACACAGCCGGGCGCAAATTTTCTCATTCCGCAAAAGGCAGGTGTCATGAAAAGATTAGTTGAATTTTAGCAGCTTTGTTCTTATCAGCCGCCAGCTCAATCGCAGATTGCATCTGACTACTGTCCATTTCACCAGTGAGTAGCGGCATTGGATCTATTTTGCCTTTCTCCAGCCACCGTACTGCAACCTCAAATTCTTCAGCAAAACGGAAAGAGCCTTTGAAATTAATCTCCTTGTTCAGCAGGGTCATTACCGGAAATGGCATCAGACCTTTGCTGTTGCCAACCTGAACAAAGGTTCCTTTAGGCCGTAGGGCATTGATGGCCAGTTCAATTGCTGGTTGAGCGCCTGAAGCATCAAAAGCAACATCAAAATATCCGGGAGCCTGTTTAAAGGTTTCTACCTCAGGACTATCTGGAGCGTAGGCTGCATCAGCACCTGTTTTTAGCGCCATTGCGCGACTGGTGGCATTAATATCAATGGCCGTGACACTTGTAGCCCCACCGGCCTGAGCGACCAGCGAAATCAGGCAACCGATCGGTCCGGCACCGGAGATTAAAACACGTTTGCCGATGAGAGAAGGGGCCTGATTTATTGCATGCAGGGCGACAGATAACGGCTCGGCAAAACACATCATTTGATCTGAGGCTTCCGGATTATAAGGAATGCAGCGCTCCGGTTCGACACTGATAAATTCAGCAAAGCCACCCTGCACATGTGGTACGCGCATTGCACTGCCCATGAACTTCATATCGAGACAATGATTTTCCTGCCCGGCAAGGCAAAATTCACAGCGTCTGCATGGCAGAGACGGGTTAACTGCCACCCGCATCCCCTTTTTCAGGCCAGATGACATCGGGGCCTTCTCCACCCGGCCGATAACTTCATGTCCCAGCAGCATGGGATGCCGGACCACTGCATTTCCATTACCCCCATGATAATAATAATGGATATCGGAACCACAAATTCCACCACGCATAACATGAATCAGCACCTGCTCATCGTTCTCTTCTACCTGAAGATTTTCAAGTGACAACGATTTTGCACCGGTTAAAAAGAAGGCTTTACCTTGTAATGGACTCATTGTGAACCTCATAAAATAGAATTTCAGGTATGCTAAGCAGCAGTAATCTCAACATGCTTAATTCGTTCAACTTTACCAATCAGGAACAGGAAAGAAATAATACTCAGCAACACGACCAGTGCGATATAGACCAGAGCGGGAGCAAATCCGTAATATTGGGCAAGGTATCCGACAACGATAGGAACAGAAACACCCCCCAGTGCACCAAAGAAATTAAAACAACCACCGCTCATGCCAATTAAGTGTACCGGTGCAATAGATGAAACCAGCGACCATGCCTGTGAAGCAAAACCATTCCCGAAAAAGGCTATTGCCAGTAAACATACAATAATATTGATATTGGTTGTATAATTGGCCAGAACAATGGTCATCGATAATACCAGGCCGATCAGAATAGGCGTTTTTCTTGCGACTCCGATACTTTTCCCCATTTTGACAAGTTTGTCAGCCAGAAAGCCGCCTGAGATAACGCCAAGAAATGCTGCAATGAAGGGTATTGAGGTCATCAATCCTGTGGTGGACAGATCAATATCTCTTCCTTTGCTCAGGTAGGTCGGGAACCATGTCAGGAAAAACCAGACGGTAGTGGCAAGCGCAAACTGTACAATATAGACCCCAAGTAATTTCGGGTGGAATACCAGTTTCCAGTCAGCGAGGGTCAGTTTACGGCGGATCTTTGTTTTATTGCCTGCCTGTACATCTTCCTCATCAACGATCGCACCGCCTTTGATTATATGCTGCCGTTCTATATCATTGATTTTTTTATCCTGATTGACGCTTTTGTATTTCATTAACCAGAAAAACGACCAGAGAATACCTACTGCTCCTGTAATGATAAATACCCAGTGCCAGCTTAAAACGTGCTGTACCCAGATCAGAACAGGGGTAAAGAAGGCAAGTCCGACGTACTGGCCTGATGTATAGATGGCAATGGCACCCGCACGTTCCTGTTCCGGATACCAGCTGCTGATGACGCGGTTATTGGTTGGGAAGGATGGCGCTTCAAATACCCCGGTAATAGCACGCAGGGTAAGTAAGGAGATAAATCCATTAGCAAATCCCTGAAATAATGTTGCCGTCGACCAGCCCAGAATAGCAATAAAATATGTCACTTTCGAGCCTATCAAATCCAGGAACCGGCCTCCAGGAATTTGAAATAAAGCATATGTCCAGCCAAATGCTGAAAAAATATACCCCATCTGAACGGAAGACAGACCAAACTCTTCTTCAATATGCGGTGACGCTATCGCCAGGTTTGCACGATCTATATAATTAATAATTACGGTAATAAAAAGCATAAAGACAACAAAGTACCGCCGCCTGGTGGCGCGCTCAGAGATTTTCATAAGTTTTATTCCTGTAGGGTAATTCAGAGGTTATTTAATTAAAATGAAAGCCTTACCATTCAGCAACTGAACCATCTTTGTATCGCCAGAGTGGATTCACCCAGTCCGGAGCGTTTTTACTTTTTTCCTTTACAATATCCTCATCAATTTCAATTCCGAGGCCTGGTTTCGTCAACGGAGAAAAATAACCATCAGTCATTCTGAAGTCGTCTTTATTTTTCACATAATCCAGAAGTTCGGCCCCTTTATTATAATGAATACCCATGCTTTGCTCCTGCAATACAGCATTGCGGGAAATAAAATCTATATGCAGACAGGATGCCAGTGCGATGGGACCCAGCGGACAGTGTGGCGCAAGAGAAACGTCATACGCTTCCGCCATAGCTGCAATTTTATAACATTCCGTAATGCCGCCTGCATGTGACAAATCAGGCTGCAAAATTGCGATACCTCCGGCTTCAAGTACATGCTTAAATTCAAAACGCGAATACATTCGCTCACCTGCAGCCAGTGGAATATGTGTTTGCTCAGCCAGTTTTGGGTAATACTCGGCGTGTTCTGCCAGCACAGGTTCTTCAATGAACAACGGTCGATAAGGTTCAAGCTCTTTGATCAGAATTTTTGCCATTGGTGCGCTGACACGCCCATGGAAATCCAGACCAAAATCAACTTCATTACCGAAAGCTTCACGAATGCTGGCAACCACCGCCACCGTGGCATCCACTTTACGGGTATTATCAAGAATACCCATTTCTTCACAGCCATTCAGTTTAAAGGTGTCAAAGCCCGCTTCACGGAGTTTATTAATACCTTCAATGATTTCAGAGGGACGATCGCCACCGACCCAGCTATACGCTTTGATTCGATCACGTACCAACCCACCCAGTAGCTGGTAAACCGGTACTCCCAGAACTTTTCCTTTGATATCCCACAATGCCTGGTCAATTCCAGCAATGGCGCTCATCATTGTCGCGCCACCCCGATAAAATCCTCCACGGTACAATGTCTGCCAAAGATCGTTGATACGCGAAGGGTCCTGACCCACCAGGTAGTGGCTCATTTCATGCACAGCAGCTTCAACGCTGCGTGCATGGCCTTCGACCACCGGTTCTCCCCACCCGATAACACCTTCATCCGTTTCTATTTTTAAAAACATCCAGCGTGGGGGAAGGCGGTAGGTGGTTAATCTGGTAATTTTCATTTGATAGCATCCGTGTAAGCGACAATAAATTTCTTAGCCTGCTCGCGTGTTCTCCCTACCGATTGTCCGGCACGATAAAGATCGCTACCCAATCCGGCACCAGCACAGCCTGCGTTAAGATAGTCTGCGAGATTGTCAGGCGTAATACCGCCAACGGCAAATACCGGAACCTGGGGTGGTAATACTGACTTCAGCGCCTTAATGTATGCAGGGCCAAAGGCGGAGGAAGGGAATATTTTTAGCGTCTGAGCGCCAGCTTCCAGTGCTGTGAATGCTTCTGTAGCTGTTGCACAACCCGCACAAATCGTCATGCCATGTTCTGCTGCACGTTGGATGACAGCACGATCTGTATTCGGGGTGACAAGAAGCTTGCTGCCCATTGCGGCCAGCTCATCGACTTCTGTTGCCCGAAGCACCGTGCCCGCGCCAACAAGTATCTGGTCACCAAACGTTTTTACCATATCCGTAATACTCTGACGCCAGTCTGGTGAATTCAGAGGGATCTCGATAGCCGTGAATCCTTCCTCCATCAGAGCGCTAACATGTTCACACACTTCTTCGGGAGTGATCCCACGTAAGATAGCGATTAATGGAACATTAGTTTGCCAGTTCATTAATAATACTCCTTATTCCTGTCTGGAATGCATACTCACCATCTATAACTTCTGATGGTATACCTGCCTGATGCAGGGCGATGGTATAGCGTTTTGCCAGTTCGGGGTTTGCAATTACCGTTGCTTTCTCAATCGCGCCATAGCCGTAAAGGGATTTCATCTGAGCCACTTCAGCACCAATCAAGATCCCTGACACCCAGTCACCCACATATTCCCGGGGTAGGGTACCGAGCACATGAGCGGCCCGGATCTCGAACAGTCGGGGCAGGATTGCTGTATCATTAAGCCCCTGGTGTAAACCTCCGTTAAAGGCAGACTCATTTGGCAACTGATCGGGTAAGCCTGCACCGAGAAGGGAATGATGCATCAGGAGATGATGTAGCTCTCCCGTCATTACTGTACGAAAGTCCTGCACTGTATCGCCATTCATCAGCACCCATTTACTGTGAGTTCCCGGCATAATGAAGACCGATGCAGGCATTGCCCGCCATGCGCCCAGCAACTGGGTTTCTTCACCACGCATGACGTTGCAGTTATCGTCACGATTCACACTGATCCCCGGCACAATCCAGCCCACATCATCAACCGGCGTGAGATGCTTCGCTAAATCGTCAAGGTGTGTCGGGCATGATAAATAAGGGACAGATATCCATCCTGCATTGCTTCCGACCATGCCTGCCATGATCGCCGGACATCCTGATTCACGCCAGCCGCTGGTGATATTGTCAAATACCTGTCGGGGAGTTTGATTCCCCAGACGGGTGATACCCGAGGCAGAACAGCGATGCTCGATCTCAACGTTGTCGCGATATAACCAGGCGCGCAAGTTTGTCGACCCCCAGTCAATCGCAATATAGTCACCCTTCACGTTATGTTCTCCAGTCGTTTTGTTGCGCTGGCAATCATGTCCAGCGCGGCACGTTCTGCGCCTTCGCTGTCCTGCCGTCTGATTGCCTCAAATAAGACCTGATGCTGGAGTAAAGTCTGCGGCATGTTGTTGTCATCCCCCATATAGGTTCTTTCAAAAACAGCACGCTGCAAGGAACTTATCGCGACAGAAAGTTGTTGTAACAAAGGATTATGAACAGCCTCCAGTACTGCCTCGTGGTAACGAATATCAGCTTCACTGAATGCTTCTCTGTTTTGATGACTGACTCGCATGTCGTTCAGTGCCAGCTCAATCTGTACCAGATCGCCGGAGGTTGCCCGTTCTGCGGCCCAGCGGGCGATCGTTGGCTCAATCAACTGCCTGACTTCACTCATTGATGCAATCAATGAAGTATCGTGATCGCTCGCCAGTACCCATTTCAGAACATCCGAGTCCAGATAGTTCCACTGACTTCTTACCGCGACAAACGCCCCCCGGTAACGTTTCATTTCGATAAGCCTTTTCGCTACCAGGGCTCTGAAAACCTCCCTGACAATGTTCCGTGATGTTTCAAATTCATCACACAACTCTGCTTCCGTCGAAAGTGGAGCTCCGGGTTGATATTTGCCAGAAACGATCTGCTCTCCCAGCATGGCAATGATACGTTCCGTTTTACTCAAGTGTCCGTCAGTCATGTTTCCCTCAACACGCTTGTCTGATGTACTGAACCTATTTTGCCTTTGTAAGGGAAAACATGGCTGATTAAAAGCTGCCTGGTAAAAGTAGTACCACTTTAATTGATTGTAGTACAATGCAATATGCGTGGTAATACAATGCAGATCACAAAAAATACAGGAATTGGTTTTTGTCACAGTAAAAAGCAGAAAGGTTAACGAAACACCAATAGCAGAATTAACAACATCGTATGCGCCTCATGGACGCAGGAGTCTGGCCAGGGAAAGGAAGCAGCAGAATGCACATGAGAGGACAGGCAAAAGTTCACATTGGTAGCTGATGCCCAACGGATAGCTCTACAGAATTAATACAATGAATGGATTTGAAACTAAAAAATCGCCGGACACTGGTTGTATCCGGCGAACGGTTTGTTCCTGAAGTGAACAGCAATCCTCTGGCTGTCAGTTTCTGTTTATCGATGAGTTTTTTAAAAAAGGATTATGGTCTTGATGCCGTACCATCCGGCGTTCTGGCCATGGTCCAGGAAGGAATACCGCCTTCGCATGGATATTTTGCAGCCAGTGCTTCATCAATATCAATTCCCAGCCCCGGTTTATCATTGACATAAGCATATCCGTTATCAATATCAGGACATCCCGAGAAAACTTCACGAAGAGCGTCGTTCATTGGGGTATATTCCTGGACTCCCATATTAGGAGAACTCAGATCGAGGTGCATGTTGGCACAGACTCCAACCGGCGAAATGTCGCCCGGTCCATGCCATGCTGTCCGCACCCCATTCAGTTCACTGTAAATCGCCAGTTTCTTCGCCGGGGTGATCCCACCGATTGTGCTGACGTGACAGCGGATATAATCAATCAGTTTATTATCAATGAGCGGCTTCCACTCATTCACATTAACGAATAATTCCCCCATGGAAATCGGCGTAGAGGATTGCTGACGTAGCATCTTCAGCCAGTCTATATTTTCCGGAGCAACAGGATCTTCAAGATAAAAAAGGTGATATTGCTCAAGCGTTTTCGCCAGATTAATCGCGGTAACGGGCGTCACACGTTCATGCACATCATGTATAAACTCAATACCAAATCCGAGTTTGTTACGCAAATGGTCAAAGAGACGCGGTACACTTTTTGCGTAGGCATCCGGGTCAAAATAGATCCCCGGCGTTTTATTTCGCGGCGAACGTTTGGGGGCTTTGTTGAATAAATCGAACTTTTGCTGAGTTGAAGGATCAGATCACGCATCCCCTGACAACACAGGCATGCCCGTGGCAAAGCAGAAGTTCAGAATCACCAACTGGCGCACC
>JAATFO010000111.1 GCA_015655145.1 Enterobacterales bacterium
GCCGTCGGGCATGATTTTTATCGCGGGTCTGTTGGGCTTCTTTTCGCATCAGTCGTCGTTGTTCATCAGGAATTGCTGCTATGATCGTCATCGCTCAGTCCGGTTGGTGATTTGTGATGTTTGGCGATTGATCAGATCACTCAATGCGGACTGAGTTCCCTTCAAGTGATCTATTAATATGAGAAGCTATTTAGTGTCAAAACACATTTCTTTATGAGGAATATTAATGGCGCCGGGTATATGCTCGTGTTGGTAAGCCTCTTTACTGCGTCCGTCCACCACAATAATATTTTCGCCATTCTTTAGCGCCAGATACAGATCCCATAAATCTGTTTCGTAAGAAAGTTTTTCCTGGTAATAAGCCAACTGTTCAATCGACGACATAATAACCTCATTGTGTATAAGTAAGATTGTCATGGACATCTAACGCCTCTGAGATCTGTTCAACAGCCTGACTGTTTTCAGCATACATGCTCGGTATGCTAACACTGGGGTGTATATCTGGATACTGTCTGTCAATTGCGGGTAAATATGATTGCAGGAGTAGCACTCCATCGATATACCCGCTGTCCTTCCTGAAGCGATGGATAATATTTATTATTCTATTTGCAACGCACAACATCTGAAAGCTATAACAATTTCATCTACGATGCCATCACTAACACAACGGAAAAGTTCTTTTCGCCTTTACCCCCCCTATCTATACTGGTCATCTTTCCTGACGGAGCCACATCCATGACGACAAAAAATCTGCAAATCGGTCTGTTGCTGTTCCCTGAAGTCACTCAACTGGATCTCACTGGGCCGGCAGACGTGTTCTCAGCCAGTCAGCAATGCGACGTCCACTTGATCTGGAAGACACTGCAACCGGTTGTCACGGGATCAGGATGGTCCATCATCCCGACCCGTACGTTTACCACCACACCCGCGTTGGATGTGATCTGTATTCCCGGAGGAATCGGTCAAATCAATCTTATGGACGACGACGAAACGCTCAGCTTCATAAGGCAACAGGCGGCCGGGGCCACACTCATCACGTCAGTGTGTACCGGCTCTCTGGTGTTGGGAGCCGCAGGGTTGTTGAAAGGCTATCGCGCCACCAGTCACTGGATGTCTCTGCCACAGTTGGGACTGCTTGGGGCCATCCCGGTCAGCGAGCGTGTGGTGCGCGATCGTAACCGCATCACCGCCGCCGGCGTCTCCGCCGGTATCGACTTTGCACTGACCGTGCTGGAAGTATTGCTGGGGACGGAAGCCGCACAAGACGTCCAACTCGGTATCGAGTATGACCCTGCGCCGCCTTACACTCTTGAGCAACTGATGGTCCCTGAGCGGATAACCCGTCTGTCACAGCATGCTCAACAACGTCAGGCGCGCCGCCTGGATGCCACCAGCAAGGCCGCCGCACGTCTGGCGAAGTAACATACCGGTTCATGCCACCACCTCAGGTGTAGTTTTCAATGGCGAGCATCCCGAGTCACGGGATGTCCCACGCAATGACGGATAGACCAGGATTAAGCGTCAATGGGCCTCCTCACCACAGTCGCTCTTGCACCGCCATGTGTTGCCGGCGCCAGGGTAATCGCCATTAATTTCTGTCTGTCGGGTAATCTATACCGATTTTCGCATTTCCATGACCTATTCCTCCTGAGTAATTATTGATCTCAAAGGGGAATAAACCTGCGACGGTAATAAGAACAGGCTGGCCGCATAATCCGGAATTACAGGCGGCCAATGTCAGCCAGCCATTTTATCTGGACGAGAAATATTACCGGTATTGGCCCCCTTGTTTCATCACAGGTCAGGCAGGGCTGTTCAGCGCGTGATTAAGCCCCTGGCTGTGGTAAATCACCCTGCATACGCGGGTGCTGGCGCAATTGAGCGCAGAATCAACGATGGAATAACAATAATGAGTAACTTACAGGAATATCTGGTTGAAAAGCGTGCCGCTTTGCTGGCTCGCAACGCGATTGACCCCGCAACACTGTCACCCGTTACACTCACTGCCAAAGCCACGGCTGAGGGACGCAGCGGTATCCGCCATATTCGTATCCGTCAACACCACATCATCAGCGACAGCCCACCGGACTTCGCTGGCTACGATCTCGGCCCGGCCTCCCCGGAAATCTTTCTCGGCTCGTTGTCCAGTTGTCTGACGCATATTTTCCTGATCCACGCCGCTGATCGGCAGATCCCGCTCTCAAGGCTGGAAGTGGACGTTCAGGCGGATGTCGATCAGCGTGGCGGCAAGGTGGCAGGTTTCGAAAACGTGCCTTTTTACCCTTACAATATCCGTTATACCGTGACGCTGGACAGCACTGTCAGCGAAGAGGAGATCACCGCACTGCACCATGCGGTGGAAACCTGGTGCCCGGTGCTCAATCTGATCAAGAACCCGCAGTCGTTGCAAGGCCAGGTGGTCTATAAACGGCTGCCGGCATAACAGCAAGCAATTTCCCGCCCCGTAAGGACACCAGGGCGGGCTGAATTCCCCCGTCGTAGCCGGGTCTATAACTGAGGACTGTTTGCTACCCTGTTGATATACGCCACGATATCCGCAACAGCCCGGCTCACTTTACTGACTTGCTCAGCGGTGATGACCAGCGGCGGAGCCAGCGTAATCGCGCCGCCATGCACCCCGAGAATGATTCCGTGCTGCTGTCGCGCATAGCGCCGAATCTGGCCAGTCAACGCCGGGTTTTTAGCAATCAGCGAGTGCCGGGTCGTTTTGTCTGTCACCAGCTCCAGGGCGATCAACGGCCCGCGACCACGGATTTCGCCGATCAGCGGAGAGGAAGCCAGCGGCGCCAGCTCTTCGATAAACTGTCGGCCGCGCGCGCGGCCGTTTTCGATCAGATTTTCACGTTCGATGATATCAATACTGGCTGCCGCCACGGCAGCCGCCACCAGATGCCCGGCAAACGAACCACCGCCATCTGTTCCCGCAACCGTCCCGGCAACGTCACGGTCAAGCAGCAGAGCGGCAATCGGCATATAGCCGCTGGCGATCCCCTTACCAAGCACGATAATATCCGGTTCCAGACCAAATTCACTGGAACTGAACCATGCGCCGGCGCGGCCAAACGCCGTCACCACTTCGTCGGCGACGAACAGGATACCGTGCCGTTTCAGCACCGCTGTCATGCGCGGCCAGTAGTCGTCAGGTGGCGAGATAACCCCCCCCGGGCCGACAATCAACTCCCCAAACATAGCGGCGATGTGCTCCGCGCCATGTTCAGCAATAGCCTCTTCCAGTTCGCGCACGCAGAATGTCGTCAGATCCTCATTACCGTACAACTCGCGATGATAAGGACGTACCGGCGTAAGCTGGATGATATCGGGTGTTACCCCGCCAATACCCGGCCGGCCGCCAGCCAGCTCCGCGCCGGCGTATGTGCGGCCATGAAATGCGCTCCGGTGTACGAGGATCTTGCGTCGCTCAGGCTGTCCCCGGCGGTAATGATAGAGACGGGCAAGTTGTAGTGCTTCGTCATCAGCTTCAGAACCGGAACTCATGAACCTTGCCTTGCCGATATTCGCTGGCGCCCGGGCAATCAGCCTCTCAGCCAGTTCGATTGTCGGCAGATTGGCGAAATCCCAGGCGATGGTAAAATGTGCCAGCTTCGCCATCTGTTCCGCCGCCACGGTGGCCAGTTCCACTCGCCCATGACCGACCTGCGTCAACCAGGCCCCGGCGTGGACATCGATATATTCGCGTCCGTCCGCATCCCACAAACGCGCCCCCTCGCCGCGTACCAGCAGCACTTTGTCTCCGTCTGCGTATTCGCTGGGATGCTGCACGGCATCACTGTCACGCTGTGCCCAATTTACACTTTTCGTCATAATAACTCCGTTGCTTGGATGCTGTAGATACCGTTCGGGATGATTAAGCCTGACGGCGTAAGCACGGGATCGCCCTGACCAGGCGCGCACCCTCTTCCGTATCCTGATGCTGGAATATCCGGCTGGCGCTGTTGCGCTCGACGATGCGGCCCGCATGCATCACCGCGATGTCGTCACAGGCATAGCGGATGGCCAGCAGGTCATGTGAGATCAACAAAATAGTCAGCCCAAGTTGTTCACTGAGCGCTTTGAAGAGGTCCAGTATCGTGGTGCGCACGGTAACGTCCAGACTGGACGTCGGCTCATCGGCGATCAGCAACTGCGGACTCACCGCCAGCGCTCTGGCGATCGCCACGCGTTGCCGCTGTCCACCTGACAAATGTGTCGGAAAAGCGTCAACCATCGCAGGTGGAAGATGCACCTGTTTAAGTAATTTCGCCGCCTCTTCACGGGCGGACTGTTTATCGAACCGGCGAATGACGGTCAGTAGTTCGGTCAGTACCGCGCCAACGGTCAGTCGCGGATTGAGAGAGGCGTACGGATCCTGATAGACGGTCTGAATCCGTCGTAGCTGTTCGCGCGTGCGCCGAATGCCGAATGCCGTCCCCTGCCACAGAACCTGACCGGCGGCAGGCGGCACTTCACCGGTGATGACCCGCGCCAGCGTCGTTTTCCCCGAGCCGGATCGGCCGACAATACCGGTAATAGAAGCGGGAGAGAGTGCAAGATCGACCGCATTCAGCGCTGCGGTCTGCCTGTATTGTACGGAGATTGCTTCGAGTTTCAGTAACGGCACTGTCATACCCAATCCCCCTGAAGCAGCAATTGAGCGCCTGTCAGCGCTTTGGCGTACGGATGGCGCGGATGGTTGATGACGGTCTCCGTTCTGCCCGACTCGACGATTTCACCCTCGCACATAACGCAAATATGCTCGCAAAGTTGACTCACCACGGAAAGGTCATGGCTGACAAAAATAACCGCAATGTTTTGCTGTTGTCGGATCGTATTTATCAGTTCGATAATTTGCGTTTGTGTGGCGGTATCGAGGGCGGTTGTCGGCTCGTCGCACAACAGAATTTGCGGTTTCTTCGCCAGTGCGATAGCCAGAACGATGCGCTGACACTGCCCGCCAGACAACTGGTGCGGATAGGCCCGCGCTCGTCGTTCAGGATCATCAATCCCCACCTGGCGAATAAGTTCAACCGCCGCCGCCATTGATTTCGGCCAACCGTCACCGGTCGTTGCGCGATGGATCCCGGCGATCTGTTTTCCCACCCGCATCAGCGGATCCAGTGCACCAGCAGGGTTTTGAAACACCAGTCCGAAATGACTGCTCCGTTTTTTTATCGCCTCGCACCCTGCCTGTACAACATGCTCCCCGTTAAGCCAGATATCGCCGCCAGCCAGGATAACGCCTCGTGGCAGGCAGCCGATTAACGCACGCAGTGTAAGGCTTTTGCCAGAGCCTGACTCACCGACAATACCCAGGCTGCTCCCTGCCGCGACCGAGAATGAAACATCCCTCACTCGCAGCGCGTTGTCCGCCTTCTGATCGCACAGACGCAGGCGATGAATGTCAAGCAAAGGGCGTGTCATCACTCTGACCTCAATAGTTCAGCGATACCATCCGCAAGCAGAGATAAACCGATGCCGGTAAAAACCACGGCCAGTCCCGGGATGACAGGTACCCACCACAGCGTGGTGACAAATGACTGCCCATCGGCAATCATCGATCCCCAATCCGGGGTCGGCGGTTGAATACCCAACCCCAAATAACCGAGGGTAATAATAGCCACGATGACATACACCATGTCAGAAACGAAAATCACCAGCGGTTGAGCTATAACGTTTGGCAAGATGTGAACCCCAATGATCCGCATGCGGCCTAGCCCCGCGGCATGGGCGGCCACCGCCCACTCCTTACGGCGCGCGGCGGCGGTGCTCGCGCTTAATACGCGGGCATAAGGTACCCAGCCAACGACCGCAAAGGCGATATAAATTCCCGTCTCTCCCGAGCCAAATGCAAAAACCACAATGAGCACCACCAGATAAAAAGGAAAGGCTATCAGGCAGTCTGCAATCCGCATCGCTATCCACGCTAACCAACCCCCGGTGAACCCCATCACGGCACCGATAAAGGTCCCGACGAGCGCTGGTGCCAACGCTGCAAAAAAGCCAATGCGCAAGTCGGTTCGCGCGCCATAAACCAGCCTCGACCAGACGTCCCGTCCGAGATAGTCCGTACCCAGCAGGTGGGTCAGAGACGGCGCACTCAACTGATTTGCCAGATCCTGTTCGATCGGGTCATAGGTGGCGATAATCGGCGCCAACAGCGCGACCATCACCGCCACCGCCACGATCACCAGGCCTGCGATCAGGCTTGCCGGGAGACGCCGCCGTCTGCCATAACGCACCGAAACGTTTCCTCTTTCGGCAGTATGGCTTACAGCCGGCGCTATGCGCGGTTCCATCTGCGCCGTCATTGTACTGGCCTCGAGCGGGGATCAAGTAAGCGGACGCTGATATCAGTCAACAGGCTTACCGCCACAACGCCGATCGCTGAAAAAAGCGCGATAGTCTGTATCAACGGAAAATCCCGCTTCGCTATCGCATCGAACAGCAAAGAACCAACACCCGGCAGAGCGAAAACCCGTTCCAGAATAATGGATCCACCCAGCATACCGCCGATATTGATGCCCAGAAGAATCAACGCCGGCACAGCCGAATTGGGCAATACGTGGCGCAGAAGAATCCTTGCCCGGGAAACACCACTCACTCGCAACAGGATGACGAAATCAGCGTTAATGACTTCCAACAGTTGTGTCCTCAGGCTGCGTACCAGAATTGGTGCCGTGGTAACCGCCGCGGTACAGGCTGGCAGGATCAAACTGTTTAAAAACCCCTGGCGCCCTATCCCACCGACAGGAAACCAGTGTCGGTGAACCGAAAAGAGCAGGATCAGAATGATCGCGACCCAAAACACCGGCATCGCTGCACCGAGTGTCGACAGTGAGCGAATAATATGATCCGCGGCTTTCCCCTCATTAAGCGCGGAGAAGATCGCCAGCGCGCTGACAATGACGATAGTGAAGAAAGTCGATAACGCGACAAGGGAAAGTGTGACGGGAAGCCGTTCCAGCATCAGTTGACTGGCGGGAATCTGATACACCAGCGAATCGCCGACACTGCCATGCGCGACAATGCCGGACACAAACGTCCAGAACTGTATCAGCAGTGGACGATCGAGACCAAGGGATTCACGCAGGCGCTGCACCGCCTCGTTGCTGGCGCGATCCCCCAGGATCATCTGCGCCGGGTCGCCGGGAATGATATGCAGGTTCAGGAATGTCGCCACCACAACCCCCACGGTGGTAAACACGGCACGCAGTATCGGTTCCCGCCACGGCCTGGCAGCATGACTGTTCAGCGCTGACATTTACTTAAACCTGGCCGTATCAAACCGGGTCGCCCCATTGGGAACAGCCACCACGCCCGCGACATTCGCCCCGGTCGCAATCAGCCG
This sequence comes from Enterobacterales bacterium, assembly GCA_015655145.1. Lineage (GTDB taxonomy): Bacteria > Pseudomonadota > Gammaproteobacteria > Enterobacterales > Enterobacteriaceae > JAATFO01. Next base: position 7,367 of record JAATFO010000111.1, read on the forward strand.
GCTTTGATAAACCAGCGGGATGATCGGCACGTCCGCCGCAATGATCGCCTGAGCTTCCCGGTAACGTTGGCTGCGCTGCGCAGTATTCTGCTCAACACGGGCCTGACGCAGAATAGCGGTCAATTGCGGATTGTTGTAGAACGTCCAGTAGCTGTCTGACTTACCATCTTCAGGAATCAGGTGATAAGACAAGAAAATATTGGGATCACTGACATCACTGATGGACTCCTGCAGACGGAACGCATAATTACCAGCATGGGTTTGCTCGCGGATGACGGCCGGATCGAGCGACTCAATTTTCACTGTTATACCGATCTTCGCCAGTTGGCTCTGGATGATCTGCGCCTGCTGAGCACGCGCCTGATCGCCGCTGGGCGTGAAGAGGGTCGTTGAGAATCCGCCAGGCCAGGCGCTTTGCGCCAGTTCAGCTTTGGCCGCGTCAACACTATTACCAGGCACCGGTGTACCCGGATCAAAGAAAGCCGATGTCGGCGGTAGCAACGAGGTACCGGGCGACGAGGTGCCATAACTTGTCGCCTTCGCCAGCGCTTTTCTGTCTATTGCGCGATCCACCGCGCGACGCACGTGTACATTGGAAAAGTGCGGATCCTTCGTATTGAACTGGAGTATCTGGATAACCCAGCTTTCCCCACGGGATACGGTGACATCGGGATTCTTCGTCAACTCGGCATAACGCACCGGCGGCAGGTTATCAATGACATCAATCTGACCAGCAAGCAGTTGTTGTACCCGCTGATTCTCATCGGGAACCACCGTGAAGGCGATTTCGTCAAAAAAAGGCCTGCCAGATTGCCAATAGTGTGGATTTTTCGCCAGTGTAACCGTGCCACCAGGCTGCCAGGATTTAAAGATAAACGGGCCAGTGCCAACCGGATGTTTAAAGAATTCCGCCTCAGTAAGCCCGCCAAACCTGGCCGGAATGATACCATTGGAAACGGCACTGATGTCCGCCAACAATGCGGGGTATGGCTCTTTGAGCTTAATAACGACAATGTTTGCCGCAGGCGCAGTAATTGACGCGACAGGCGCCAACAAAGGAATACCGCCGCCGCGGGCAATATGGCGTTGCAGCGAAAACACCACATCCTCTGCTTGCAACGCTTTGCCATCAGAAAACTTTACCCCTGGCCGCAGCGTGAACGTCCATGTCAACCCATCTTTACTGGCCGTCGCTGATGATGCCAGCCACGGCTCAGGCTGACCATCTTGCCCGACAATATACAGCGGCTCGAAAATTTGATCCGCCGTGTAGGCACTGACATCGAAAACGCTGGCAATATCCAGCGATTCCACCGGAGCGTAACGCCCGACAACCAGCGTTTTCCCCGGCGCGGCCATCGCAACACCAACAAACTGGGTAGCCGAAAGCAAAAGGAAAACCCCGGCTGACAGTCCCATCAAATACCATGCGAATGAATTCCGTCTTATAATCCGATTCAAACCAGCCTCCCATTATTTTTTGAATATTTATTAGCGCAGGGTCTTTTATCGTTTGGTGAAAACAATACAAGAAAACAACTCCCGCGGTACCTAACCACACAGAACCAATAAAGGCATCACGGTATTTCTTATTTTCATCCCGGCGAATAAAAAAGATAAAAAAATTTATTAGCCTTTCTTAACAAAGACAGTAAATCAACATCTTGACAGCAGGCAACAAACAAAGGGAGGGAGAAATGCGCAACAAATAAAAAATATTGCATCTTCATTACAATGAAAGAATCATAATATTAATTAATCATATTTCATTAAACCCATACACATTAATGTTACAACGTTGACCGCCGTATTTTATTATCGGATTCATCTTTACCACTCATTCGCCAGAAAATAAAATCCATAAAACACCTAACTTAATATCATAAATGGTATTAAGAGCCTGGCCCGGTAGAGATTATTGTCGCAGTCAATTTGGACACGGACAGCGCGGAGAAACCGGAGCATACATGTAGTACGTGAGGATTTCGAGCACTGCCCAGGGCCAAAGTGGCAAGTAAAATTGCCTAATGGGTCAGGCGCTGAGAATTACTCACTAAATAATAACCATGTAAAATACCGGAAGCCACACCACCGATATATTTACTAATTTCAACGAATTACATAATCACAGATTATAATATTGATTAAATTTTTTATACCTAACTTTTAATTGATTAAAATAAATGAACTAATTGGCGGAAGCCGATTATTACGGCACCCTGATTCGCCTCATTGTCATGATATTATTCAGAAAATGACGTCAACCCTATGAGTCGGTTGTTTCCCCGGCGGTATACCGGGGAAACATGATGACAGGCATCACTTATTTATTGGTGAAGTTGCCTGAAGAATGGCCGGTTTTTTCAGGATCCGTAAGCCGCAAAGAGCAACGAAAGCACTATAGGCGCCGATGAGCCAGAAAGGCGTCAGCGGCGGCATGATAGCAACGACCTGGCCAACAATCAGCGGGCCCGCAACCCCGCCAGCCAGTGCCGCGGTAACAATAATTGAACCGGTTCTGGCCCCCTGGCCCATCCTGTTTGAGCCAAAAACGAAGAAATTAGGAAAAATGCTGCCGATAAAGAAGCCCGCGACGGGGTACGTCAGTGTGGGATAAACACCACCGCCAGCACAGGCCAACAGTAAAGCGCCGCCAATAAATCCGCCAATCAACATCGGGGCGGCCGGGAAACGGTGACCAATAATACTGAGTGCAATCCGTCCACTGAGAAAGAAGACAAAGAAGAGTGAGAGCGCGTTTGCCGCAGCACTGTCAGAGAAACGTCCGCCAGTCAGGATAACCGGCCCCAGGCCGATCAGACAGGCTTCAACAGCCGTGCCGGATGCGCCGACAAGCAATGTCGGGATAGAAATTTTGAAATCATTGTCGCCTTCGGCGGGTTTATTCTCAGCACGCTGACGCGCGAAACCAAATGACAGCAGCAGCGGTAAAATCAACCCAACAGCAAGGATGCCGAAGCTCATATCGGTATTACGGGTAAGCGCAATAAACACTAATGGTGCAACGATAGCCCCGCCGCCAAACAGCGCATTCACTAAACTGACCATTGACGGACCCGATTTCCCGAAAGCATTGAGCAACCGGGAATTGACCAGTGCCAGACTGGCGCCGTAACCCGCGCCAAATGTCAGTGATCCCAACAAAGTCAGTGGCCAGCTAAGATGAAATGCCATCAGCGCAGCCCCAACAACCAACAACCCAAAGGCCACGCGCGTCCAGTCATGCTGACCACCGAAAAACAACGCGATAACGCCAATCAGCGCCCCGACCCATTGTGCCGTTACCGCCATACTGGCAGAAGCGATCGACAGGCTAAAAATATGTTGGAACTCGGGAAGCGCAGGCCCCATAAGTGACTGTCCGGCCCCCATAAGAATAAAAGCGATAATACTTCCGACAAACAACAGGCTGTTTTTTTTGATCAACTCAATCATCTCTCGCTCCAATGTTACAAATGTTTCTTTGTAAACCATAGTGATAATCACATGTTAATTACGTCGTTCTTCACCTGACCGGCAACCTCTGTCTGATGAAGAGCAAAACCAGAGAAATTGTTAATTATTTCATAATGTAAGGATGTTCCTCTCTTGATTAACGTCATCAGACAGCGTGTTAAATTCTTAATTCTCGTTCACATTACCGCTACATTTATATTGACATTAGTCTATCGATATTGACATATGTAATACGCTTGTAATGTTTAATAATGAAAGTTTCGTGAGGCAGATCGCATGTTTAGCAATGAAGGTAATACCCCATCGCAGCAAGGAAGACCGAAGGCGTGGCGTGAGCTGACCGCCAATCCTTCACCTGATGTGCTGGTTATTGGCGGCGGGGTTAATGGTATTGCCCTTTTAAGAGATCTTTCCCTGAATGGTGTTTCGGTCACGTTGATTGACAGCGGAGATTTCTGTAGCGGGGCAAGTAGCGCTTCCAGCCGAATGGCACATGGTGGATTGCGTTATCTGGAAGGTCGTGAGTTCAGCCTGGTACGAGAATCAGCACGGGAACGTAACATGCTGTTGCATGATGCAGGGCACCTTGTTAAACCGCTTGAAGTGGTCGTGCCTGTCCTGCACTGGTTCCAGGGTATTGGCAAGACAGCACTGCGTTTCTTTGGCCTGTCCCGCAATCCCGGTCCGTTGAGTTTTCTGGCGCTCAAAAGTGGATTGCTGGTCTATGAGCGGTTTGGCGCGATTCGCCGGGCGCTTCCCCATCACAAGGTCGTGGTCAGCCGTGCAAAATTTCCGCCCGGCATGCCGCGTCCGGTTTGTTCGGTGATCAGCTATTACGATGGGCAGATTACCGGCCCTGAAGCCCTTGTTTTTGAAATGCTGGGCGCGGCCCTGAAGATTGATGGCGTGACAGCCGTCAATCACATCTCATGGTCTTATACTGCGCCAGGCCAGTTCGATATTACCGATCCGTACACCAATGAGACGGTGGCCCTGCGCCCCCGGATAGTGATCAATGCGGCAGGATCAGCCATTGATCGCGTAAATAGCCAGTTAGGGATTAACACCAGCCTGGTGCGCGGCGTTAAGGGCGCTCACCTTGTCTTGCGCCACGATCAACTACACGCCCGGATGAACGGTCGCTCTTTCTATTTTGATGATGGTCGTGGGCGCATGGTGATCTGTCTACCGGTTCAGGAAGTGGTCCTCATTGGCACCACGGAAGTCGAAGTTAATGATCCGCAGGATCACAGCGTGATGGCAAGCGAGGTTGATTATCTTCTGACATCACTCAATAAACTTTTTGACGACATCAGGGTCACACGCGACCACATTGTGGCGGTAACCAGTGGTATTCGTCCGCTGCAGGCGGGCGGCGGGAGCGCAACACAGGCCGCTCGCGATCATGCTTTGGTACGCAATCAAACTGGAAATACCCCGGTAATTTCGCTGGTTGGCGGGAAATGGACGACATTTCGCTCCTTCGCCGAACTGGCGGCTGATGCAGTACTGGACCATATTGAACGTAAACGCACCGCCAGCACCATTGACCGACGCTATCCTGGCGCGGGGGCAATTAATCTGGCAGAACTGGCACGTAGCACCGGGTTGCCTTCCTCTCGCATTGAACAACTGTATGCCCGCTACGGCGCGCTAGCCCAGGATGTTGCACAATTCTGCGCCACAGGTGACGACATGACGGTTAAAGACGCCCCAACCTATTCGCGGCGCGAGATTATTTGGCTCACCAGCAACCGCATGGCCCTTTCTCTTGAGGACATGATTTTGCGACGGACAAATATCGTCATGACCGGCCGGCTGTCGAAAACAACGCTTGATGATATTTCCTGCATTATGGCTGAAACACTTGGCCATGATGCCCAATGGGCACAAGCGCAAGCGCAAGGCTGTGCCACTGATCCTCGTATTCTCTGGAACGGAAAATTCTAGCTATGTCAAATCAACACGAACCTCTGGTTCTGGCTATCGATGCAGGCGGAACTGCCGTCAAAGTTGCTGTTTTTGACGGCACGGGCCATATAGTCAGTCATCGTAATGCCGAGGTCACCACCGACCACTATCCTGATGGCCGCGTCGAGCGCGATGGGGAAGCCTTCTGGCAGGCAACCCTGAACGCAATTCGTGAAACGCTAAAAGGAGGTATTGCCGAGCGGATTGTCAGTGTGGGATGTACTGGCTTTGGCAACGGCATTTTCCTTGTCGATGAGCATGGCCGGCCAACACGCCCCGGTATCGTCTCCGTCGACCATCGGGCTCAGCCGGTTGCTGACCGCCTCGTCATGAGCGGAAAACATCATGCGGTGAGCGCGGCGAATGGCCACCGCCCCTGGGGGGGACAAACCCTGATCCAGTTTGCCGGTCTTGCCGAGAATGAGCCTGATGTCATGGCGAAAACACGGTGGGGTCTGGCGTGCAAGGACTTTATCCGCTTCTGCCTGACCGATGACGCGCTGACCGATCCCTCCGATGCAAGTGGCGGCGGTCTGATGAATCTGGCGCGTCAGGATTATGCGCTTGAAGCACTGAAAGCGCTTGGCCATGAAGCCCTGGCCGAAAAGTTACCGCCGATTGTCAGAAGTTCGGCTGTCGGCGGCAGAATCAGTGCGCGTATTGCACAGGAAACCGGGTTACCCGAAGGCACACCGGTCGCGGGCAGTATGATGGACGTGGCATCTTGTGCTCTGGGTGCAGGCGTCACCACGCCCGATCGCATGGTATTTATTGCCGGAACATGGGCGATCAATGCCATTGAGGTGGCCCGTCCGGTGTCCGATCCGTACCCGTTACTCAATATGCTTTATCGCGACGGTGTGGCAAGACTGGTTGCAGAAGGCAGTCCGTCTTCCGCCGCCAACCTTGGCTGGTACCTGAAAAATGCGCTGAGCGATCGCCTGACTGTTTCGGAAGCGCTGGCGCTTGCAGAGACCTGTCCTGTCGACAGCAAACGATGCTATTTCATGCCGTATATCCACGGACCAAAGCCGTTTCAGGGCAGCTTTATGCGGATGGGCGCATCGGACAATGACGCGTCAATGATCCGGGCCATCTGCGAAGGCGTGGCCTTCGAACATCGGCGCCACGCCGAGGCGCTGATGGTACATGCCGGAGGGCACTGGCCGGAAGCAATACGCTTGACCGGCGGCGCGTCTCGATCACCATTCTGGGCACAGATATTCGCCGATACCAGCAACCGGCCGGTTGAGGTCGTTGATGCGCCGGAAGTTGGCGCCCTGGGGGCGGCAATCTGTGCGGCGGTTGCCGGTGGGTTGTATCACAACCTGAATGAAGCGGTTGCCGCCATGAGCCGTATTTCACGCCGACATGAACCGGTTGCAGAAAATGTCGCCATTCTGGAAACGAGATATCGTGAGTTCAACCGTCTTGATCATGGCATCAAAATGCTGCTTGAATCCTGAGTAATTAATTGACTATAAAGGAAAAAATGGTGTCCTCTTTACTTAATCATACCCAGACGCGGTTCGCAGAAAAAATAGCGCGTATCCGCGCCGGTGAATACCTCATCGGTGATTTCATGCTTGCTGATGCGAAAGACGTTGATCTGGCCGGTGGCGTGCCCGCCATGGGGCAGCGCCGTGATGCCTCAGGCAACATTTCGGGCATGCGCACGCGTCCCGAATTCCATCAACAGATTCGCGCGCTAATAAAGCAAGATATTCTGGATATCATGTTGTCTTCGACTTCAACCATCGAACAGCTTGCCGCAGAGGGCCTGTTTGATGGAAGTCGCGTACTGGCTGCATTTCGCGGAAATGAAGCGACGGACGCATGGGTGGGTATCCGTGGCGGCCGCTACCGTGAATATGCGCCGATCCCTTATCGCGGAGCCGCCCTGGAGTTTGCCGTTGCACCTGTCTGTCTGTACTCAATGACCTATGTGAACGATGCGCGTCTGGATGTGGCCTCCCTTGAAGCCTACGCCCGTTTCCGGGCGGACGCGCGCGCCAACGGACTGATGCATTTCCTTGAAGTGTTTAATCCCAATATCGAAACAGGTATTGCGGCGGATGAAATACCTCGGTTCATTAATGATTCTATTGTACGTACATTGGCTTCCCTGACCAAAGCCGAACGCCCGGAATTTCTCAAGGTGGCCTATAACGGGCCTGAATCACTTGAGGAGTTGGTTTGTCATGACCCATCTGTCGTGGTCGGTGTATTGGGCGGCGGGCATGGCACGCATCGCGATACCTTCGAACTGCTGGCGCAAACCGAACGACATGGCGGCAGACTGGCGCTATTTGGTCGCAAGATCAACAACGCCGAGCATCAGCCTTCGCTCATCGCATGGATGCGCCGGGTAGTCGATCACCAGGCGACGTCACTGGAAGCGGTTCGCGGCTATCACGCGGACTTGCAGCGTTTGGGGCTGCGGGCGGACAGGCCTCTTGAAACTGATAGTCAGATAACGGAAGATGTTCTCCGGGCGGATGCGCACTAACCGGGAGCAAGGATAATCAAGATGCAGAACAAGAGCACGGCGCCTTCAGACAGGATTATCGCCGAGGCGGCGTGGCTCTATTATGTCAAGAACCTGACACAGAGCGAAATTGCCATACGTATGAAATTATCACGCCCGACGGTGATCAACTATCTACGGCTGGCAAAATCACGCGAAATTGTTTCTGTGCGGCTGAGCGGCGAGCACTTTCGCACCAATGATCTTGCGGATCGTCTTGCTAACCGCTTTGCGCTGGATCGCGCCTGTGTCATTCCGGTCGACAGCCAGTCTGATGAAAGCCGACTCAAAGAAGTCTGCGAAGCCGCCGCACATATTCTGCTGGATTTTCTGGTTCCTGGTGATCAACTTGGCGTCAGTTGGGGTTCCACACTCAGCCTTATTTCGGACCGGGTGCCATACTGGCCATTAGAAAACCTGACCGTACGGCAGTTGATTGGCGCCATGTCCAATCCTTTATTGCCGACCGCAGAGCGGTGTTCGACCGAAATAGCGCATCGGCTGGGCGCATTATGCGTCAATCTCAATGCACCTGCGGTATGCAGCAACGTAGAACTCGCCCGTTTGCTGCGGGCAGAACCCATTATTGCCGAACAACTTCGTCATCTCAGAAAATGCAACAAAGCAATCTATACCGTGAGCCCGTGTACGCCAGACGGTCACGTCACGCAATTCAAAATAGTGACGGAAGAAGAAGTTAAACGCTACATATCCCGTGGCGCGACTGGCATCATCGCCGGCCGTTTCATCGACCGGGAAGGACAGCCAGTGCCGGGGGACGTCGATGAGCGCCTGATGGGCGTTGACCTTGACGCCTTACGCCACATGAGCGGACTGTTTGTCGCATCCGGGCTGGATAAACTGTCCGCCGTCCTGGCAACCCTCAGAGGCGGATTCGCCAACACGCTGGTTGTCGATACCGCACTGGCAGAGGCGATTCTGGCGGCACCGTCATAACCCCTGGCCGCTGAAAGTAAGCGTGACCGGCCTGATGCCGCAACCCGGTGAACGGAACCGGTTGTTATTCATAACAGCCGCCCTTCACACTCATGCGCTTATTCCACTAATACCTGATCATCCGCAATGCAATATTGACTGCCCCGTTCCGGGTGAACAACACCTTTTTACCTGGCGTTTACCTCACCACAGCGCCATTTTTCAGCACATGAACATCGTTTTGATGCTGAATTCTGAGGATGTCAGTTGTTGCTGTCGTTTTCTGCACCAGAGATAACGCCAGAACCTCGTTAAAACGGGTCTATTGCAGGGTAAGATCACCTGGTTTTGTATGTCAAATGTAAAGAAAGTTATAAAAGTACACACCCAAAGATGGCTATTTTCCGCCATTAATGTTAATAAATATCGTTATCAGTACCATCCGAATTATTCTTATGCCTGCTCTTCATATGATCGATTAAGTCTTCGTCTGCTGAAACCAACTCTTGCTGTCTAAGCGTTGGTTGTGCTTTTACAGGAATATATTCGGACAATGTATTGAGTAGTGAATGTTTAACATGTGGTGGCAAATGCTACATTCCCTGTCTGGTCATGGAGACACACAGGATCTTTTCCAGTGGTACAGTAAAGTATGAGAGATTAAGCACATGACAAGTCGTATTCCTCTCGCCGTGATCGGCGGGATATTAGCTATTTTAGGGGTAGCCTTGGCTGCTGGTGGGCTTTGGCTGATTACGCTAGGTGGTTCATGGTTTTATTTGCTGGCCGGGGCCGCTATGGCGGGTACTGGTGTCGGACTGGTTCGACATCGATCATGGGCATTGTGGCTGGCGCTGGCATTACTGGTGGTGAGCGCCATATGGTCGCTGACCGAAGTCGGATTAGATTTCTGGCAATCAGTGCCACGGATTATCACCTTCCTGGTCGTCGCGTTGATCGCAGCCATTGCTGCGCCGTGGCTGTTGCGCGCCGATGCGCGTCCTGCCCTGACGGCAAAACCCGCTTCTGTACTGTCGGTGCTATTAGCCGCTGGTGTGGTAGTTTTTTTTGTCGGTATGTTCTATCCACACCCAACGGTAGTGGCACAGGATGCGGGTCCGGCACCCGTGGTGAAACCTGATGCGGGTAATGATAGTGGTAATGACTGGCCAGCCTGGGGCCGCAGTGTTTCTGGTGAGCGCTTTGCCCAGTTTAATCAAATCAACAAGCAGAATGTGAAAGACCTGAAAGTTGCCTGGACTTATCGTACTGGCGACCTGGCTATTGATGGCGCGGAATATCAGGTCACGCCGATTAAAATTGGCGATATCATGTACCTGTGTACCCCACTGAACAAGGTTATCTCGCTGGATGCTACTACCGGTAAAGAACTCTGGCGTTTTGACCCTAAAATGCAGATTACTGAAAGTAACAAGAGCTGGAAACGCTGCCGTGGTGTGGGATATGCCGATCTTTCCACCACCGCTAATGAGCCGACAACGCCAGATATGGCGGCAATCTGCCGTAAGCGTGTCGTCAGTACCACCAATGACGGCCGTTTGTTTGAACTGGATGCCGAAACCGGCAAACCGTGTGAAGATTTTGGTGATAAAGGTTTTGTTGACCTGAAAGAAGGCATCGGTGCCAGTCCTGAAGGTGGTTCTTATTATTTGACCTCTGCGCCGCTGGTGGCAGATGGCGTGATTATGGTCGGTGGTAAACTGAACGATAACATGTCTGTCGGTGAACCTTCTGGTGTCGTTCGTGGATTCGATGTACGCACAGGCAAACTGATTTGGGCTTTCGATCCGGCACGCCCGAATGACAGCACACCGTTGCCACCAGGACAAACATATGCTCCGGAATCGCCGAACTTCTGGGGAACTGCGTCATATGATCCGAAATTAGGTCTGGCATATTTCCCGACAGGTAACCAAACACCAGATTTCTGGACCGGTAACCGTCATCCATATTCTGACGAATTCAACGATTCAATCGTCGCTATTGAGCTGAAAACCGGCAAGTTACGCTGGCATTTCCGTACTGCAAATAATGACCAGTACGACTATGACGTTTCTTCACAGCCAATCCTGTACGATTTGCCGAACAAAGACGGCACCACCACACCCGTGGTTATTCAGTTAACTAAACGTGGCGAGGTCTTCGTATTAGATCGCCGCGACGGTAAACCAGTAACCCCAGTGGAGTATCGTAAAGTTCCGACTGATGCAATGCCCGGAATGAGAGTGTCGGATACCCAACCGTTCTCGGCTATTTCAGTAGGAACTACCCCACTGAAAGAATCGGATATGTGGGGCGCATCGATTTTTGACCAACTCTATTGCCGCATTCAATTTAAACAAATGCGCTGGGAAGGTGAGTTCACCCCACTTTCAGATAAACAGCGGACACTGATTTACCCTGGCTATTATGGTGGCATGAACTGGGGCGGCGGTGCACTTGACTCATCGACAGGAACCCTGATTGTCAATGATATTCGCATGGCGCAATGGGGCCGGTTTATTAAACAAGAAGAAGCGAAACGTACCGGTCTTACACCAAGCACCGAGGGGGAATACTCTGAACAGTTAGGCACACCATGGGGAGTTGAACGCTCTATGTTTGTGTCACCGCTGGGCGTGCCTTGCTTCAAACCGCCGTTTGGCACCATGACTGCAATTGATCTTGCCAGTGGGAAAACCAAATGGCAGGTCCCGATGGGCAGTATCCAGGACGCACCTATCCACGGTTTTGTACCGGGTGTGTTGATGCCTATCGGTATGCCGACAATGGGTGGGCCATTGGTGACTAAAGGCGGACTGACCTTCTTCCATGGTTCGCTGGATTACTACGTACGGGCACTGGACAACGATACCGGCAAAGAACTGTGGCGTGCACGTCTGCCTGTTGGCGGACAAGGCGCACCGATGAGCTATATCGGTAAAGATGGCAAACAGTACGTCGTCGTCGTGGATGGTGGCGCAACGCGTACCGGCACTAACGATAATCGTGGCGATTATGTCATTGCCTATTCCCTTCCCTAACAAACAGTAACTAAACGTTGCTCCCTGAAACTGGCACCATTTCCGTAAGGTATGGTGTCAGTTTCATTATAACGTCCTGTTTTTACTGTCGATCATTTCTCCATCCCCGCAAAAAGACTTTCACTGCCAGACATGGAAAACGACAAACATGGGAATAAGATAACAGCACAGTGGGATGAGATCTCACTAACCCTTAGTCTGGCAACCCAACGTCCGGGAAAACGGTCAATAGCCTGCATTGTGCTGATTGATAAACATCACAAACAGTAGCGCCTGTTACTGCAAACGCGCCCTCCTGGAGGGAAAGGGTAATGTACAGGCAACGATAAAGTTAATAAATATTAACAGGTTATATCTCACACATAAGCAAACAGAAAGATGAGCGCAGGGAATGCGTTAGTGGGGGAACGTTAGAAATTCTGTGTCATTCCAGTAATATATTCCAAAATAAGGAATGACACATGTCCCAACCCTTCGATTTCGACAAGGCGTTGAAAGCGCGCCAATCCGGCCAGTCCCTGACGGAGAAAAATGGCATCTTAACACCGTTAATCAAACAGTTAACTGAAGCAGCCCTGTCAGCCGAATGCGATTCTCACCTGGCTCAGGATGTGGCAGCCAATCGTAAAAACGGCTCCGGTAAAAAGACCGTCAAGTCCCCGACCGGCAGTTGCGTACTGACCACGCCGCGCGATCGCAATGGCACTTTCGAACCGCAACGGGTGAAAAAGCACCAGACCACCCTGTCCGATGAGATTGAGCAGAAGATTATCCGCCTGTTAGCCCGCGGTATGAGCTACGCTGACATCAGTCGGGAAATTGAAGATATGTACGCCTTCAGCGCTTCCACGGCCACTATCAGCGCCCTCCCCGTTACTTTATTCAAACCCCTTATACTGGGGTGTTAGCCAGCCAGACCCGGCATGATTACTTCCCCCAGTCGTCCATGATCCGGGGGGGGATGTCACCGGATCTGGTGGGGCGCTGGTAATCGCTGATAGGGGTCAGGTCAGGCACTTTTGCCGGGACCGTCTGTAACGTGGATGCCGGTACCAGCTCCCCGTGGTTATCGGGTTAACCCGTATAAACAGGGAGACAGAATGACCGAATCCAGCGATTACCAATCCGTCCAGGTCTTTATTGGCGTTGATGTCGGTAAAGACACACATCACGCCGTTGCCGTTAATCGTTCAGGTAAACGCCTGTTCGATAAAGCATTACCCAACGATGAAAACAAACTCAGGTCACTGATATCTGGCCTGAAACAGCATGGTCAGATACTGCTGGTTGTTGACCAGCCCGCCACTATCGGTGCATTACCCGTCGCGGTTGCCCGCTCTGAAGGCGTACTTGTCGGATACCTTCCCGGGCTGGCAATGCGCCGCATCGCCGACTTACACGCCGGTGAAGCAAAAACCGATGCCCGCGATGCGGCCATCATCGCCGAAGCTGCCCGTACCCTGCCTCACGCGCTACGCACGCTAAAACTGGCTGACGAGCAAATCGCCGAACGCTCCATGCTCTGCGGCTTCGATGATGATCTTGCTGCACAGACAACACAGGCCAGCAACCATATCCGCGGCCTGCTGACCCAGATACATCCAGCTCTGGAGCGCGTTCTCAGTCCGCGACTGGATCACCCGGCAGTGTTCGATCTGCTCCAGCGATATCCCTCACCCGAAAAACGCGCTTCGCTGGGTGAAAAGAAGCTGGCAACCCCGCTCTGCAAACTCGCGCCCCGTCTGGGAAAGCGCCTTGCTGCAGATATCACCCAGACACTGACACAGCAAACCGTCGTCGTTCCCGGCACAAATGCCGCTGTCGTTGTTCTGCCACGACTGGCACGCCAGCTCATTACGCTGCGTAAGCAAAGAGACGAGGTGGCCCCTGAGGCAGAACAACGGGTTCTTGCTCACCCTCTTTACCCGGTCCTGACCTGCATGCCCGGAGTCGGTGTCAGGACCGCAGCCAGACGCCTCACAGAGGTCGCCTGCCGCGCCTTCGCCTCTGCCGCACATCTCGCTGCTTATGCTGGCCTTGCGCCGGTAACCCGGCGTTCCGGTTCGTCAATACGTGGCGAACACCCGTCAAGGCGGGGCAATAAAACCCTCAAACGGGCACTGTTCCTGTCGGCCTTCGCCGC
>JAATFO010000120.1 GCA_015655145.1 Enterobacterales bacterium
AAACATTTTAATATGATCATCAAATCCTTTGGATACAAATCCGTCAAGGGCTGGCCCGGCAAAAATAACACGCTGGAAACCGGCGGAAATTTTCTCACTGGACTTCACGCTGATTTCTCGAAAATGCAATTCATTACGTACGCGAACAGGGTATTTTGTTGCTGACATGGTCTGTTTCATCTCTGAGATCGTTGACTCGGTAATGGTGTGAACAGCGCAGCCCGGACCGTTAAACTGTCCGGGCAAGTGATCAGTTGAGCATGATACCGCCATCCACCGCCAGGCGCTGGCCAGTAATAAAACCATTTTCCATCAGAAAAATATAGGTTGAGGCAAGTTCATCAATGGTTGCCAGCCGTTTTAGCGGGATCACATTCTCAAAATGTTGCTGTGTTTGCTGTACTTGTTCTGCCGGAACATCACGCCAGAATGGCGTCAGTGTCCAGGTGGGAGCAACAGCATTGACCCGGATATGGGGAGCCAGTTCGGCGGCAAGGCCTTCAACCAGTGCGTTAATCGCGCCATTACCCACATAGCTGGCACAGGCGTGCTGGGCGCGTCCGCCGGTGCCGGAAGTAAATACCATGCTGCCACCGTGGGCGATTTTTTTCGCGGCCAACTGGCCAATCAGTACGTTAGTGATAAATTTCGAATGGAGGACGCGCTGGATGGTGGCGATATCGGCGCTCATAAAACCGCCGCCCATCACATCGCCGACCATTGACACCAGATGATCAAGACTGTCTATCTGATTGAAAAAATGGGTCAGTGAGGTGGCATCATGTGCATCGACTTCAAGGGTGTTAACTTCACCGCCATGGGCAGTAAGCTGCGCTTTGGCAGCGGCGAGACGGTGTGGATTCCTGCCGGCAATGGTCAGCTTTGCTTTTTTACTGGCCGCAATTTCAGCAATTCTCAGGCCGATACCGGAGCTACCACCAATAATCACCAGGTGCTTGTTATCAAGCTTATTCATCACGACTATCCTCATTGTTTACTGCCGTTGCTGCGATTTTTGCTACCAGCGAGTCATTGGCACCGTGGGCGCCGCTGATGCCTACCGCACCGATGATTTTTCCTGCTACCTGCAATGGCACGCCACCTTCCAGCGGTGTGACGCCCGGCGTGCCAAGAAAACTGGGGTGTCCGTTATTGATAAAATCTTCGAACTCTTTTGACGGCGCCTGTAATAACGCTGCAGTACGTGCCTTTTGCCAGGCGACTTCAATGGAAATGCCAATGGCCTGATCATCTTTTTCAAACGCGACAAGATGTCCGCTGTTGTCCACTACGGCGACACTGATATGCCAGTGGTGGCGTCTTGCCTCGTCCTGTGCAGCTGTGATAACGCGCTTTGCTCCATACAACGATACCCGGTGTAGGGGTTGATACACGGCGGATTTAGCATGCTCATTCATCTATTCTTCCTCTGACCAGCAGGGTGATCTGATATTTTGCTTGCGAAGACAATACGATATATCTAAATGTTATGTCTAAAAGATAATGTATGTAAATTTATGTGTTTTTTGCGGTATTAAATTAGACGAAAAATACCGTATAGACGTGAGGTTATTGTGGCTATATTTATTCGGATATATTTTATAAATTAATTTATTATCATCATGTTATGATTATTTTTTTGCCTGTCGTGTACTAACACCTTAACGCCGTCATTGACAAGGCAGGGCGTTTAGATATGGTTAGATATATATCTAAAAATAAAATGAGTATGTCGTTATGGGCAAACATCGTAATAACGATGATAAAGTGAACACGGATGTCGGCAGAGAAGGTAAAGCAACGGCTCATCGCGGCAAGCGCGGTCGGCGCTTTTTTGCCCATGGTGATCTCCGTTTGGTGGTGCTCAACCTGTTATCGCAGCGAGCCAGCCATGGCTATGAATTGATCAAAGCGATCGAAACATTAACCTCCGGCCACTACACCCCCAGTCCCGGCGTGATTTACCCGACCATCGATTTTCTCCAGCAACAAAACTTCATCATGCTTTCTGATACGCCACATGGGCGGAAAGTGATCACCATTACCGATAATGGCCATTTTTTTCTCGAACAAAATCGTACGCTGTTACAACCGATTCTGGAGCGGATTAATATTTGTACTGTCGGCGCATCGCTGCGCAGACGCCCTGAAATGAAACGGGCGCTGGATAACATTAAATCGGTGCTTGATCTGAAAGTGAATCGTACGAACCTTGATGAAGCCCGGTTGAAAAAAATCATTGAGATTATTGATAATGCCGCGAGAGAGATTGCGCAAATCGCCTAATTTATCGTTCAGCTACTTTGGTGGTTCACCGGCAAGCGTCAGGCCGGGGGATGATTGACCTGGCGCTTTCAGCCGTATTGAAAACTGCGCGGAACGGGTGGATCGCCTGACAGATGTCAGGCGTTATATCGCTGAGTGTCTCTCTCGGCCGGTTGCCAGTCAGGACAACAGCAAGAGAAATCGCCAAAATGGAACAGGCACTGCGTCGAGATTATTTTTTCTGCATCTGATAATAGGTTTTTTGTTGCACTGTATGTCTGCGTCCGACAATAAAAGCGGCAACAAATAAAACTAAAATCGCCACCAGGAAAAATAACAGCGTAAACATCAGGGTTGAGACGATCGATGTTTGCGCATCTTCAGGCAACAAAAGGCCCACCACAGCCATGGCTAAAATGATGACTGCAACGGTAAATAAGGTAATATTAACTTCGAATGCGATCAGTTTGCCAATAACGGGTGGACGATAAGGAACCACGCCGTTTTCATCATAATTAGCGCCGCCATAAGCACGACGTAAAAAGACTGCAGAAAAGAAACCACCGTAAGCAGCAATAGACATGACAGCGGCAAACCATAAATGCTGTCTGATTTCTGAACTCGGCGCCCAGATAAAATAAAGCGCGAGCAATGCGAAGCCAACATAACTCACAACCTGCCAGACGACATGAAAACGCGCGTGTGGTACCCATACTGGGTTGGTCATGTGGGTGGCATTTGAATCGAATATTGCCGGGATCGCACTGTATCCCAGCGTACTGACTGTTAAAAGAATTTGCAGGGTAAGAATGTTCATCATGTTGTCTCCAATTTAGGGGATTCCGGCTTTCTTTTTTTAATCACTTATTACTTCCGATATTGAATAACCACGAAATATATCAGGGTGCTGTATTATTTCATGAAATAAATTCAGTAACCGATTGAATAATGTTTACGTGCATATTTTATCGGATGTCACTTAATATTCTCTGTTTTTGTGTGGTTTTCATACTCGGTTGCCGGTGTACATTTATGTACGTAACGCTGCTGAACATATACAGTCTTTATATTATTATTACCGGTACTGCCTATTCCTGATGCAATGCCACACCCGCAGAATAAAACAGTAATGTCATGGCGTGACATGAAACCGCGCGTCATAAATTACCGTATTTCATTTCGTTACCCACTTACTGGTGGCAATAACCGTGCATAAAAAAGAACGTATTTTCTGATGCCTGCCTCCGCAAGGGGGCAGGCAATGCGCTGGTGCGCTATTTTGTATCAGATGACGCGGCTGACAAATGGAAACCTGCGCTTCCCAGTCGCTCCATATCAACAGAGATATACTGACCTGCTTTTATCCATTCAGCGGAGGTCGCGCCGCCAGCCATCACCACCCAGCCGGGCTGTAAGGGTTCGTCGGCCTCTGCCGCAAGACGCGCAGCGGCAACCAGTGAACGCAGCGGGTGGCCAAGTAATGCGGCGGTTGATCCTACCTGCGCGACACGTCCATCAATATTGAGCGTTAAACCCAGGTTGGAGAAATCGATGTGTGGGTCACTCCACGGACCAATAACAAAACCGCTTGAAGAGGCATTATCGGCGATCACGTCAGGGAGCGTAAATTTGAAATTTTCATAGCGCGAGTCAATGATCTCAAGGGCCGGCGCAATCGCTTCAACGGCAGCCAACGCCTGCGGACCGGTCACATGGCCTGCCAGCGGTTTTTTCAGAATAAAGGCGATTTCAGGTTCGCAACGTGGGTGCACAAAGCGCGAAAAATCGACCGTGGTGCCTTCTTCGATTTGCATTCCCGCCGTCAGTCGTCCCCAGATAACATCAGACAAGCCCATTTGCACCATTTTGGCACGGCTGGTAAAGCCCATTTTAACGCCAACACGCTGTTCTCCCCGCGCTTCACGGCATTTCACCAATTCAGACTGGATAGCGTAGGCTTGCGCCAGAGTTAAACGGCCTTCAGGATCAATCTGACGGGTTGCTGTCGCTGTACGCGCTGCGTTATCAAGTAACCTGGCGAATTCGGTCGTCTGGCTCATAGCGCCACCTCGTGTTTCTCTTCATTTTTTGCGGGTTCGAATGCTGCGCGCACAGAACCAAGACCATTAATACGCGCTTCAAAAATATCGCCGGGCGTAACCGGAACCATGGGGCCCAGTGCGCCGGACAACACGACATCGCCTTCACGCAATGGCGTACCCAATTGACTCATGGTTCGCGCCAGCCAGACAACCGCATTAATTGGATTGCCAAGGCAGGCCGCACCGGCGCCGACCGTGACCGGGTTACCGCGTTGCTCCATTACCATGCCGCAAAGGCGCAGATCAAACGCGGATATTTTACGTGGACTGGTGCCGAGCACAAAAGCCGATGAAGAGGCGTTATCCGCAATCGTATCGGCGATTCGGATTTTCCAGTTAGCAATACGGCTACCCACAATTTCGAGCGCTGGCAGGGCATATTCAATGGCGTTAATCACGTCCAGGTGTCCGGGATTGCTCACGGTGATATCGCGCCCGATAACAAAGGCAATTTCTGCTTCAATTTTAGGTTGCGCCAGTATGCTTGCCGGAATAAGTTCGCCATCACCATACTGCATGCCGTCCAGCATGATGCCGAAATCGGGTGTATCGACCCCAAGTTGTTGTTGCACTGCCTTTGAAGTCAGACCAATTTTACAACCGACTGCTCGCTGACCGGCGGCAATCTGTTTCTCGATATTCATGCGCTGAATCGCATAGGCATCGGCAATGGATAAATTGTCGTAACTGTCGCTTAAAGGGGCAATGTAACGTCCTGTTTTGCCCGCGGTGAATAGCGCATTCGCGGCTTCTTCAATCGTGTTAACACTCATTCGTCTTACCTCTCGCCGTTTGACTACATCTCATCCTTGGTACGATCACCCACTGCCCAGTGTGTTGGTGGCACAGTGGTTGCGTAAACGCGGATGCTTTCCAGTGGCGCACCGGTACTTTCATGTACGGCGTGCGCCACTTTTTTCAGGCAAGTTTTGATGACTTCATCGCTGCGTCCTTCGACAAAAGAAATATGAACAACAGGCATGGCAACACTCCCTTTCTTCGTTTTTGATGGTGTAACCCGACAGCCGCAGCGAAAATAGTTCGTGTAAAAAAGATTTCCACAAACCCGTTAAGCCCGCACATACTGCTCTCTAAGTCAGTGAGTTTTTACACGCTCGCATGCAATATCACGGGCAGGTATTGCAAAAATCATAGTGATGCTGTTGGATACTGACCAATACCAAATTTTGTTGTTTCGATACCTAATCGGTATTGATTTGTCGCCACGTTTTCTGTGGCGGTAGGCGGTAAAATCAGGCTATGGGGTACCGGAGGTTGCGCGAGTTGTTCATTGTGGCATGCGGGTTTCTTTAATAAACCAGTCAGCTATGAGGACGCCATAGCCGGCACAAAACATATAGTAGCAACAATATCGGTTTATGGCGGACTGGCGTCCGTGATAATACGCGGCGGGAAAAGCCCGCGCGTTATCACATTTCCTTCTGCTTAGCGGCGGAAAGTGAATGTTCAGGATTGTGAAGTAGTTAACACTTTTATCCTGCGCTGCATATCGTTGGTTGCCGTCATGTTAATTCAGGCCTGGGGCAAAGATGTTTAGCCGCATAACAGGTTTATAACCCCTCAGGGAAAGGAACAAACAGTGGAAATTAAACAGATGCGTTATTTTCTCGCGCTGGCGCAAGAAGGTAACTTTGGTCGCGCGGCAGAACGTCTGCATATTACTCAACCGCCGCTAACACGACAAATCCATGCGCTGGAAGAGGAATTAGGCACGCGGTTATTTCTTCGCACCCGAAAAGGGGCTGAACTCACCGAAGCAGGGCAGACGTTACTGGAAGAAGTGCCGAATATTCTCTCACTGGCACACCGAGCGGAAGAACGGACGCAACTGGCCGGTAATGGTTATATCGGACGGCTGGATGTCGGCATCTTTACTTCCGGCGTGTTAAATGTAATCCCGCGCCTGCTGGCAGATTTTCATGCGGTACGCCCGGATGTGAAGATCGGGTTACATAATATGTCCAAATCTGAGCAAATAGTGGCATTGCGTGAGCGACGTATCACCATCGGCTTTAATCGACTGGTTCCCTATGAAGACGATATTGCCGTTGACTGGGTGCTGCGTGAATCTTTTCTTGTTGCGCTGTATGAGGAACATCCGCTGTGCCGTAAAACCCGGTTGACTCTGCGTGATCTGGATAATGAACCGATGATCCTCTATCCCAGCGCCCCGGTGCATGGTTTGATTGAAGAAGTTGAAGCGGCATTTCGTGCCGAAGGAATACAGTTGCGCATTGAGCAGGAAGTTGAAGATGTGGTGACTTGTATCGCCCTGGTGGCCAGCCGTTTTGGTCTTTGTGTTACCACCGCATCAGCCAGCAATTTGCAGCTACCTGGCGTGGTGTACCGACCACTGGTATCGACGAATCTGAAAGATATTGAGTTGAGCTGTCTTTATCGCCGGGAGGATAATTCGCCGATTTTACGGGCTTTTCTTGCGTTGATTAAAGCCTCGCGGAGTCATATTTGATGGCGTAACCTGGACGGTTAAAACACTGACCGCGGTAAGCGTCTTTGAAGGATAAAGGATAAAATTGAGGCGGCGTTATAACGCGCTGACCCGGGTGACGATGCTGGGAATGATGTATGCCTCAATGCCATTTGGCGCCATGGTGGGTGCGATTACCAGTGGATGGGTGAAGCGCATTGCGCGCCCGTGGCGGTTGTTGATCGTCAGTACACTCGCGGCATTTATGTTGATTATGTCCTTAGGGCTGGTGTCTCATTTATTATCGGCACTACGGGTACTGACCTGTTTCGGGTACTGCGCTGCTATCGCGTCGTTACTGCAGTTTATTTTGATCCAACAGCAAACGCCGGATTCAATGCTGGGACGTGTCAACAGTCTGGTGATTGCACAGAGTATCAGTGGTGATTCATTCGGCGCGCTGGGCATCGGTACTCTGGGGAAACTGGTCATGCCGTTGTTAAACATTCTGTGGTTTGGTGGGATCATTGCCGGCATCATGCTGGTCATTGCACTGACTGCCCGAAGTTTGCGCCATGCGCGGTTTATCACGTTGCAACCAGCGTCGGTTAAACCTGAGGAAAAGACGCGTCGGGTAGAGGAGGATAACTAATGCCTGCTTTGTGGTGCTAATGACAGCGTGACCGGGAACGGTATGTAATATTAAAGCAAATAAAATCAAAGAATTATTTAACATCTAATGGCACATTTAGACATAAATGGTAACATCTACTTGCTTAAATGAATGATAATTATTTCTATTTGCAAAATATAATGATAATTATTACTCTTCATGGGCCCGGTATTTCTGTACCTGACTGAAACAGGGAATTTCCCGCACCATGGGTGCAGAGAACCGCGTATCTCTATCTGACAGATTTCGCGTTGCTGGCGGGTGTCGATGAGCGTAACTGATTCGTAATGCGAATGAACATCTGGCGCCAATACCCCGGCAATGAGAAAGATGATCGTTACACCCGTTCTTTCAAGGAGAAATGATGTCATTCCCATTTGTTGGTGACTGTTCACCGTTAAAACACCGCGTTATGCAACTTTCCCTGTTGACCTCGTTACTGTGTTCTTCGACATTCCTGGCGGCGGCGACGCCAGTATTAGAGCGAAAACCGGTCAGCAAAGGGGTTTATGAGATGGCTTATAGTCCTGAGCCGGCGGCCTTATTTGTCGCAACATCGCAAAGCAGAAAACTGGATAAAGGCGGGGTGGTATACCGTCTTGATCCGGCTACATTACAGGTGACGCAGGCAATTCATAATAATCTCAAGCCCTTCGGCGTCGCGATCAATAATAAAACCAACACGATTTTTCTTGGTAACACCACCAGTAGTGCGGTAACGGCGGTTGACGTCAAAACCGGTGAGGTAAAAAAAGAGCGGGTGCTGGATAACCGACCGCGCACTGAGAAACAGCGGCCTCTGGCGCCACGCGAGTTGGTTGTTGATGAAAGCACGGACACGCTCTATGTTGCGGGCCTCGGCCCTGACAGTGTGTTGTGGGTGGTTGACGGCACAACGCTGCAACTGCGCACCACCATTGAAGGTCTGGGTAAAGCAGCTACGGGGCTGGCCATTGATGCAGCGGCGTCTCGTCTCTATATGACCAACGGCGACAACGAATTTTTAACGATAGATACCGGTAGCAACAAAATCATTTCCCGCAATAAACTGGATACCAGCGGCGAGCATTTTTACCTGAACATCAGTCTTGATCCGGCGACGGATCGCGCCTTCATCACTGATTCAAAACACCCGCAATTACTGGTGGTTGATACCCGGACCAGTCATATCCTGCAAAAAATTGCCCTGCCTGTGTCTCTGGCGGTGTTATTCAACCCAACCCGTCACGAAGTGTATGTGACGCACCGCGAAGCGGGCAAAGTCAGTGTCATTGACGCCAACACTTATCAAGTGCTGCACACTATTGAGACCCCGGTTCACCCGAACAGCCTTGCGCTCTCTCCCGATGGGCAAGTGTTGTTTGTTACGGTGAAACAAGCGGCAACGCGCGAAAAAGAAGCGACCAGCCCGGATGACGTCGTCCGCATCAGTTTTAAATAACACCTTTTTGTACCCCCGGTCACTACGATCGGGGGAGCCACGCGCTAAACACTGAATTCGGTTCACCGCGAATAATAGCAAATTGCTATAGCAAAAAATCGGGCTGCTGGCTGCCGATAATTATCGCCTGCGCCATTACTTTTTGTATTCATTGACCTTGTCAGGAAGGGAAACAAAATGAACGTATCAAAAACACCTAAGAAAAAGACACTGGCCATTCTGCTCATGAGCGCAATTAGCAGTGGCGGTCTGGCGGCCGAGGCAGAAGAGCGTATTGATGAAAAAGACAGCGAAAATACGCTGGTGGTACGTGAAACTGCCGAACAGGAGCTGAAGCAACAGCCGGGTGTTTCAATTATCACCGCCGAGGACATCAAAAAATCACCGCCGGTTAATGATTTGTCAGATATTATTCGCAAAATGCCGGGTGTTAATCTGACGGGTAACAGTGCTTCTGGTAGCCGTGGTAATAACCGGCAGATCGATATTCGCGGAATGGGTCCGGAAAATACCCTGATTCTGATTGACGGCGTGCCCGTGACTTCGCGTAATTCCGTTCGTTATAGCTGGCGTGGCGAGCGTGATACCCGTGGCGATAGCAACTGGGTTCCGGCGGAAATGGTCGAGCGGATCGAAGTTATTCGTGGCCCCGCCGCTGCGCGTTATGGCTCAGGTGCGGCTGGCGGCGTGGTGAATATCATTACCAAACGACCGACCAATAACTGGCATGGCGCATTATCCTTATATACTAACCAGCCTGAGAATGACAACGAAGGCGCGACCAAAAGAGCGAACTTCAATCTGAGTGGTCCGCTGGCGGGTGACGCGCTGACCATGCGGTTGTTCGGTAATATCAATAAAACCGATGCCGATGCATATGATATTAACACGCAGCAAAATGGTTCATCTGCTGCCGGACGTGAAGGGGTACGCAACAAAGATATTAATGCGCAGGTATCATGGAAAATTACGCCGCAGCAAGTCATGGATTTTGATTACAGTTACAGTCGGCAGGGTAATATCTATGCGGGCGATACCCAAAACAGTAATAGCAGCGCCAGCCCTAATAACCTGGTGGAATCATTGTATGGTCAAGAAACTAACCGCATGTACCGCCAGTCTTATGGTGTGACACATAACGGTGTCTGGGATTGGGGCCAGTCCCGCATGGGCTTCTATTATGAAAAAACCAACAATACGCGCTTAAAAGAAGGGACAACCGGGCGTGTTGAAGGGATGATCAACGATACCACCTTTGATACCAGTCGACTGGAAAACTACAGAACCAGCGGCGAACTCAATATTCCGGTGAATTTACTGGCAGAGCAAGTGATTACCCTTGGCGCTGAATGGAATCGTGAAAAACTCAATGACCCGGCATCAATGCAGGCGACCGATTCATCGGGCGAGGTCATTGGGAATGTTTCCGGGGATCCGTCGGGCCGCAGCAGTAAGAATAGCGCCGAGTTAAGCGCACTCTATTTTGAGGATAATATTGAAGCCCGGCCAGGCACCAATATTATCCCGGGATTGCGTTTCGACTATCACAGTAAGTTCGGCGCTAACTGGAGTCCAAGTCTGAATATATCACAAGAACTTGGCGAATATTTCAAACTGAAAGCGGGTATCGCCCGGGTGTTCAAAGCACCCAATTTGTATCAATCCAGTGAGGGATACTTATTGTCAACGCGGGGCAATGGTTGCCCGTCCTCTATTGCATCAGGGAGCTGCTACTTGCTCGGTAATGATGACCTCGATGCTGAAGTCAGTGTCAATAAGGAAATCGGTCTTGGGTTTTCCGCAAATGGTTACGATGCCGGAATTACTTATTTTCGTAATGACTATAAAAACAAAATTGTTTCCGGCACTGATATCGTCGGTTATGCCTCAAATGGCTACAATATTCTGCGCTGGGAAAACGGCGGTAAGGCCCTGGTTGAAGGACTGGAAGCCAATCTGGTGGTGCCAGCGATCAAAGATGTACTTAGCTGGCGGACCAATGCGACTTACATGATCACCTCCGAAAATAAAGACACCGGCAATCCGCTGTCAATTATTCCGGAATATACCATTAACACGATGCTTGACTGGCAGGTTAGTGATAAATGGTCTGCCAACGTTAACTGGACCTTATATGGACGTCAAAAACCCCGTGACTATGCGGAAATTCGTAATGAGGTGGGGTCGATATCCGACAAAGAAATTGGCGCGTATTCTGTGGTTGGCGTTAACCTGAATTATGATGTGATGAAAAATCTGCGGCTGAATGCGGGTATCGGTAATCTGTTCGATAAACGGATCTATCGTGAGAATGAAGGTGCATCAACCTATAATGAGCCAGGCCGTGCTTATTATGCCGGAATGACCCTGTCCTTCTGAGGATGCGGTAAGACGGTGGTTATTTAACCGTGCCCGCACAATGGCGGGCACGGTTGGTTGATGTAGCGCGATTATTTTTCAATGGACTGTAAGGCTTCTTCCCGCGAAGGGAAAAAGCGTAATTTCCCCTCAATCGGTTTTACTTGTGCCCGAACCAGTGTCTTCAGCGGCTGGAAACCCACCCGCGTGATCATCACTTCCTGACCAGGCGGTAATGCGGCGATATAACGCTGGAAGGCATTCAGACCACCCGCATCCAGTAGTGAAACCGCGTCCCATTGCAAAATAATGATGCCGGGCTGCGAATATTCAGTTTTCAATTGTTGGAAGATTTTTTCTGCAGCGGCAAAGAACAGTGGGCCAGTAATATTGATGATATGCACTCCCGGGTGGGCGGCATCGCTAACGTCTTGCAAATGGGTTAAGCGCGCCACATTCCGCATAAACATTAATGACGCCAGCACAATGCCGACAGTAATGGCAATCACCATATCCATCAATACCGTCAAACTCATGCACAGCAGCATGACAATGATGTCATCAAGGGGCGCCCGGCGCGCGAGGTCAATCACTTTATGCACCTCGCTCATATTCCACGCTACCAGTAATAACAGCGCCGCCATCGCCGCCATCGGTAGCCAGGAAAGCAGCGGAGCGAGACAGAGCAAAGCCACAATCACCAGCAGCGAGTGAATCACCGGTGATATCGGCGAGGTAGCGCCGGCCCTGACATTGGCGGCCGAGCGAGCAATCGCGGCAGTTGCTGTAATACCGCCAAAAAACGGGGCGACAATGTTACCCAACCCCTGGCCAATCAGCTCATTGTTTGAATGGTGCTTACTGCCCGTCATGCCATCCAGTACCACCGCACAAAGTAATGATTCAATGGCGCCGAGCATCGCCATAGAGAAAGCGGCCGGTGACAGGGCGCGTAACATCTCCCAACTGAGTCCGGGTACCGCGCCTGTAGCGGTGGGGAGTTGCCAGGGAAGCATCAGGCTGGGCAGGATAGCGGGAATACCGTTTGCCGTACTGCCGTCTGCCAGCAGATAGTGAAAGCGTGAGCCGATAGTGGCGATTGAGGGATCAAGACCAGAAAGTAACCACATGCACAACGTGCCGCCCAGTAAAGCGGGCAGATGAGGTGGAAAGTGGATGCGGGTTTTGTGCCAGAACAGCAAAATAAATAAGGTAACCGCACCTACTGCGGCATCGCCCCAATTTATGCCGGGTAAGGCGGCCACCAGTGCCGCTACTTTACCGGTATAGCTCTCAGGAATATGGGGCAGCGTCAGGCCGAGAAAATCTTTAATTTGCATGGTGGCCAGAGTAATGGCAATGCCGGAGGTAAAACCCAGCGTCACTGGCAGTGGAATATATTCAATCAGCCTACTCAGTTTCGCCAGGCCCATCACCACCATGAAGATCCCTGCCATAATGGTGGCCACCAGCAGGCCCGGCAGACCAAATTGCTGTGATACCGGGTAAAGGATAACCACAAATGCAGCAGTAGGCCCTGAAACACTATAGCGGGAACCCCCGCTCAGGGCGATAACAATACCGGCCACGGCGGACGTATACAGCCCATATTGTGGTGGTACGCCACTGGCAATTGCCAGCGCCATGGCCAGTGGGATAGCGATAATCCCAACGGTTATCCCGGCGACAGCATCGCGGACCAGGCGTGAGCGTGAATATTTTTCTTTCCAGCAGGCTTCGATTAATGCTCCCGCAAACATTGACCCGACAAACGTGTATCGTCTCATAGACAGTCTGAATCCATAGAAATAAGCATGGGCGGGCCGGGCTGGTCCGTCGGAGGGTATTATCTCACGTCTTTCATTCAGATGGCGGCATTTTTGCTATTGTTTCTTGTCACTTATTTTTATCTGAGTGCAGCGCAAGGGCTGTTGTGGACTACTTTAGGCATTTTCTTAGCTCTGTCACCGATGGCAGCGAACGAGCGGTTCAT
This sequence comes from Enterobacterales bacterium, assembly GCA_015655145.1. Classification (GTDB taxonomy): domain Bacteria; phylum Pseudomonadota; class Gammaproteobacteria; order Enterobacterales; family Enterobacteriaceae; genus JAATFO01. Next base: position 13,282 of record JAATFO010000120.1, read on the forward strand.
TATCGTTGGTTTTCGCTGCCAGGCACGTAGGAATTCACTGGTTTGCCGTTTTGCGCTAAATAGCTTTTCCTATTACCGCTCCACTTGTGCCAGTCCATGCTGGTTACCCGGAAACGGTGATGCGGATTTCATAAACTGAGCAACCCGGTTCAGGCGTTGCTACATATATCGGCATTGATGATTACGCGTTATCGTTTCATGTAACGATAACCAGAGCCGCGCTATTGGGTTCAGCCATGGAGAATAGGTTGGCAAAAAACAGTACCCTGAACTTCTTGTTATTAGCCAATTTTCTCCCTTCCGGATCTTATGAATAACATAGTTATCAACGATTAACGTTATCGTCCTGGCCCGCCGATAAGTCCGTTTCAATACCCTTAATAGATGGATAAATAACTCAGAGTTATTACTGCTGCCGCTAACATAATGGACTTGGTCTGTCGCGGCATGCAACGCGCCCGCCA
>JAATFO010000049.1 GCA_015655145.1 Enterobacterales bacterium
ATCCGCAAATTGAGGTAGCGGTTATCGCCATGAGTGGCGTGCTGAAATCGAATCGCGACGTGGCGTATGCCGCTGCTCAGAACCTCATTGTAGTTCGGGTTGTCAAATGAATGAGGAGCCGTTGTGGGTCAGGATAAAATCTTGCGCGGAGCGCTGTTATTACGTCGCTCCGTGTTTACCTTATTGGTTGTCGCGACACTGGCGGGGTGCGATCAACCCAGTGTTAGTGAAACCACCCGCGGGCAGAAACAGGACGCGCCGCAAAAAGGCGGTAAGCTACTGATTGCCATTGATACCGACCCCAACTGTATTGATCCTCAACAGGCCGGCAATAACAATTCGCTGAATATTGGCCGGCAATTGACCGACTCCCTGACCGATCAGGATCCTAAAACCGGTAAGATTGTGCCCTGGCTTGCCAGTCGCTGGCAGATAAGCGAGGGGAATCGCCGTTTTACCTTCTTCTTACGTGATGGTGTCAGTTTCAGTGACGGTACGCCGTTTACTGCGCAATCCGTGAAGGATAATTTTGCCGCTATTATTAAGCTGGGCGCCCGGGCGTCACTGGCTTCAACCTATCTTAAAGGATTGCAACACGTCGAGACGCCGGATGATCACACGGCGGTGGTAACCTTCAGCCAACCCAATGCGCAGTTTTTACAGGCAACCTCCACCATGAGTCTGGGATTTTTTGCCCCGTCAACCGTTGCCGCCACGGCGGAAGCCCGCTGCCAGGGCGCGCTTGTCGGGTCCGGACCGTTCATATTGCAACAGTTTGTGCATAATCAGAAAGTCGATCTGACTCGTCGTACGCACTACCAATGGCCATCGTCACTCGCCAGCCACCAGGGAGAAAGTTATCTCGAGGCTGTGGAATATCGGGTTATACCTGAAAGCGGCGTGCGTTTTGGCAGCCTGATTTCCGGCCAGTTGGATGTCAACAGCGCGGTAACACCACAGGATGAATCGCTGCTACTGGCAAAAAACATAAAGCTGGTGGCACGTACTAATCCGGGCCTGGTTTACAGCCTGTTCCCTAATCACGCCACGCCATTAATGGCTTCACAGCCGCTGCGCCAGGCACTCAGCCTGGCCATTGATCGTCCGGCGCTTAAGCCGGCATTATCACGGTATCAGGCCGAAGCTACCTCGGTGCTGGCGCAAACTACGCCGTTGTATCAGGACCGGCGTAATCTGTTGAAATATGACCCGCAACTGGCGCAAAAGCTGTTGGAAGATAACGGCTGGCGTAAGGGGGCAGAGGGTATCCGCGACAAAAATGGCCAGCGCCTGAGTTTTCGTATTAGTTACTGGCAGACCGCGCCATTTATTGAGGTGGTTCAGCAGCAACTGAAAAAAGTAGGCATTGAGTTGCAACTGGAAAAAGCGCCAATTAGCCAGGTGGTGGCGCGCCAGGCCAGCGGTACCGTGGCGATTGATTTCTATAATCTGACCCGTGCCGATCCGGATGTGTTACGCACGGTATTTGATGCTCATGGCCGTAATGTCAACCGGCGCCCGCCTGAAGACGTAGATGCCTTGTTGCTGCAATCCAGTGAAACACTGGATACGGCACAGCGCCAGCATTATGTGACCCAGGCTGCCGACTTGCTGATTAGCGAGGGCAATGCGATTCCTTTGGTGGAGTTAGCGACGGTGATTGCTACCCGCCAGCAGGTGCAAGGGTTTCATTTTGATGCCTCCTCGCGTTTCCAGTTGTATGACACCTGGCTTGCCGTGAAGGAGTGAGCATGATGGTCGATGTTTCTGTGCGGTTAACTGGTCGAGCGCGTTACCGGGCCGGGTGGTTGTTCCGTCGGGCTCTGCAAGGGATCGGCGTATTATGGGCAAGCTGGAGCCTGACGTTCTTCATCCTGTATATCTTACCTTCTGATCCCGTCACCATTATGCTGAACCAGGCAGAACAAAGTACCGCCGATGTAGTCCAGGTGGCGGCGCTGAAGGCTCAATATCATCTTGATCTTCCTGTTTATCAGCAGTATGGCCTGGCGCTTTGGGACTTGTTACATCTGAATCTGGGACGATCAATCATCAGCGGCGGCGACGTCACGGCGTTAATCTGCCAGGTGTTGCCAGCCACGTTATTGCTGGCGGCATGTGCGCTACTGACCGCGTTGGTGATCGGCGGCGGGCTGGCGGCGGGAGTGAGCGTATTAGCCTCCGGGCGGTTTAAATCGGCCTTACTGGCGCTGCCTTCGCTGGGCGCGGCGCTACCGACATTCTGGCTGGGCCTGTTGTTATTACAGGTGTTTTCATTCAGCCATGCGTGGTTCCCTGCGATGGGCAACGCGGGCTGGCAATCGCAGGTATTGCCCACACTGGCGCTGGCGGTACCAACGGCCGCGATGATTGCCCAGGTGATGAATCGTTCACTGGCTGAGGTATGGCGGCGGCCGTTTATTGATGCGCTGCGCCTGAAAGGGGCCAGTAGCGCGCAGTTGCTTTGGCGCCATGTACTGCCGAACGCCGCCATTCCATTGCTGACTTTATCCGGCATGATTTTCGGCCATTTACTGGCCGGATCGGTGATCACAGAAACCATCTTTTCCCGTGAGGGCATGGGCCGCCTGGCTAAAGACGCGGTCTCTACCCAGGATATTCCGGTGGTGCAGGGCATAGTGCTGACCGCGGCGGCGGTGTTTGTGGTGGTCAATTTCATCACTGACGCGCTTTATCCGTTACTGGATCCGAGAATTACCGGCGGAGAGACGCGATGAGCCAGGTGCTACTGGAAAAACCGCGTTGGCGCCATGTTGCTTTTACCGTGTGGCTGAGTGCCGCCCTGTTGCTGATTGTCGTACTTTGGGCGGTGTTTCCCGCCGGGTTTAGCCACCAGGATCCGCTGAGCGGGGATCTCAACCAGGCGCTTCAGCCGCCGTCAGCGGCACATTGGTTTGGTACTGATCACCTCGGTCGGGATATCTATAGCCGTAATGTATTTGGCACGGCACTGACCCTGCAGGCCACGCTGTTTTCCGTACTCATCGCGCTTTTTTTCGGCTCGCTGACGGGCGTACTGGCTGGCTATCAGGGGGGGCGCATCGACACGGTATTAATGCGCATTATTGATATCTTAATGGCCGTGCCCAATCTGTTGCTGGCAATGGCGATTATCACGGTACTGGGGTTTGGCACGCGGCATATTGCTGTCGCCGTGGGGATTTCATCCATCGCCACTTTTGCGCGGCTTTCCCGTGGGGAGGTGTTACGGTGCCGCACCCATCTGTTTGTTGAAGCCGCCAGAGCCAGTGGTGTCGGGCATCTGGCGATTATTCGTCGCCATATTCTTCCCCATGCGATGGCGCCGGTGCTGTCACTGGCGGCACTGGAGCTGGGCTTCGCGCTGTTATCTGTCTCCGCGTTGAGTTTTCTCGGGTTTGGTGCATTGCCGCCACAGCCCGAATGGGGACTATTGATTGCGGAAGGTCGTAATTATATTGCGGCGGCCTGGTGGTACACCACCTTGCCGGGGATGATGATTGTGCTAACGGTACTGGCGACCAACCGGCTGGCGGGGGTTCTCCAGGATTATACGGAGGAGCGATAATGACAACTTTATTAACGGTGGCGCAGTTAACAATTGATTATCGTCTCAGGCAAGGTGGTTCATTACGGGCGGTTAAATCCTGCAGTTTTAGCGTCGATTGCGGTGAAGTTGTGGCTATTGTCGGCGAGTCGGGTTCAGGAAAATCGACGACGGCGGCGGCATTGGTCGGCTTACTGAATCGTCAGGCATTATTACGTGCCGGAAGCATTCAGTTTGATGGACAGAGGCTGGAACACGCCAGCCCATCGCAGTGGCGGCAGTTGCGAGGGCGCGAGATCGGTTTTGTTCCCCAGGATCCGGCACAAGCGCTCAACCCGATTCAAACCATTCGCAAGCAAATGATCGAGGCGTTGACATTGCATGGCGTGGCTAAACATGATGCGACCGGACGCTTGCCCGCTTTGCTGGCGGACGTGGGATTAGGCGACAGCCAGCGGGTGCTTGCCAGCTACCCCCATCAGTTATCCGGCGGTATGCGCCAGCGCATATTGCTGGCGATGGCCATGTGCCATCATCCCAAACTGATTATTGCCGACGAACCGACGAGCGCGCTGGATGTCAGCGTACAAAAGCAGGTGCTTGATACGCTTACCGGCATTGTGGCGAGTCAGCACATCGCGTTGTTATTGATTACTCATGACCTGAACCTTGCACTTGAACGCGCCGACCGGATCCTGGTGATGCAAGAAGGGCATCTGGTTGAAAGCGGCACGCCGCAGAAGCTGTTGTATCAAAGCCAACACCGGTATACCCGCCAGTTACTTGCCGCTTCACCGGCTTTTTTAACCGTCCCTTATCGTAAACCACGCACGGCGGCGGCAGAGCCATTGATGCAGGCTGAGAATCTGACTAAACACTTCGTGTTGCCGGGGGGAACGATGTTCAGCGCGGTAAATGCGGTTTCTTTCCCGATATTGCGTGGCGCAACCACCAGCCTGGTGGGGGAATCAGGTTCAGGAAAGTCGACAACGGTACGAATGTTGTCAGGGCTGGAACGCGCTGACGCCGGCCAGGTTATCTTTGATGGGGTGATTTTTCGTGCGTTATCGGACTTTCAGCAGCCCACGTTTCGTCGTCGGGTTCAAATTGTCTATCAAAATCCCTATGCCTCGCTGAACCCGAAAATGACCCTGGAAGCGATCATCACCGAGCCGTTGCAAGCCTTCAATGTCGGCAACAAACAGACCCGGCGCGAACGCGCGGCGGAATTGCTGGCGGCGGTCGATCTGTCGGTGACATTGCTCAATGTCCGGCCTTCGGCGCTTTCCGGTGGTCAGCGACAGCGAGTGGCGATTGCCAGAGCACTCTCTATTTCGCCTGAATTGCTGATCCTCGACGAACCCGTCTCGGCGTTAGATGTGGTGGTTCAGGCGCAAATACTCAAATTGCTTGACCGATTACAGCGGGAAAAGGGATTGACCTACTTATTTATTTCTCATGACCTTGCGGTGGTGCGGAAAATATCGGATTACGTGGTGATTATGCAGCATGGCAATATTGTCGAGCAGGGCGAAGCACAGCGGATTTTTACCTCGCCGACTTCACCTTATACCCGGCAGTTGCTTGCTCATATCCCCGGAAATGGCGATCCGAAAATAACAAACCAGGCGGCGTATTACATAGCATGATTGACGGATGGTGAAATAAACAGTTCAGGAACATCAATTTATTATTCAACCGGTAAGTGTATATTCACGTGGTCGGGTTTATTTATTCGGTGTCTTTTTTAGCTGGAAAAATACCGCAACTTAGCAAATTCTCGACTATTTATCCCAGCAATGAAAGCCTTTTTACCCGGTAAAAGCATAGAAGATTATTCACTATAGAATGCCAGATATGTCATGAGCAGGACACTTTACTTACTATTGCCACTCTTATTATCATCAATTTAATTAATTATTTCTCCATGAATGACCGTGGTCATCCCACAATGTTTATATTGATTAATTAAGGGAAATAAATGAGCAATATTGTTGGAGTGCCCAATGCTCCCTGGTGGCCTCCTGAACCTGCTCAGGTGATTTTTACTGAGGAGCAGGCCATCGAAGCGGCGCAGGCGGTGGCAGCCCTGGCGTTGAGCGATGCCGCTACCCGTGACCGTGAACGGATTTACCCACTGGACGCGTTGAAGCTGTTCAGCCGCAGCGGATTAGGCAGTATTTCCGTGCCGCGCGCTTTTGGCGGCGGGGGGTTGCCTTATCGTACCGTGGCGGAAGTCTTTCGCCTGATCTCGGCTGCAGACCCATCGCTCGGACAAATCCCGCAGAACCACTTCGGTATTATTCAGTTTTTGCTGGATGAAGGAACCCCGGAGCAACAAAAAGCGCTGTTTAGCGCCGTGGTCGCAGGCTATCGCCTCGGAAATGGCGGGCCGGAAAAAAATACCCGTCACACACGTGATGTTCAGGCGCGCCTGAGCAAGCACGCGGGTGGGCTGCGTCTGAACGGTGAAAAATTTTATTCCACTGGCGCACTGTTTGCACACATTGTGGTGACCACGGCCATCAATGATGACGGCAACGCGGTAATGGCATTTATTCCACGTCAGTCGGCCGGACTTGAGGTTATTGACGACTGGTCTGGCATCGGGCAACGCACCACCGCCAGCGGTACTGTGCGCTTACACGATGTGGCGGTCGATCCTGAACGGGTTATTCCCGTGCCCGCGCTGGATAAACCTTCGCTCCGCGGCCCGGTTTCACAGTTGATTCAGGCCGCCATTGACGCTGGCATTGCCCGTGGCGCATTTGATGAAGCCTGCGCGTTTATCCGTACTCATTCACGGCCATGGATTGATGCCGGAGTCGATCGCAATACGGATGATCCACAACTGCAAGCGGATGTTGGGCGCGTTTATGTCGATGTAATCGCGGCAGAAGCGATGCTGCGGCATGCGGCAAACACCCTTGATGAGCGCGATCCCACCGCACTTGATGCAAAAACGGCTGCCTGTGTTTCCATTGCCGTGGCGCAAGCCAAAGTATTGACCACCACAGTGGCGCTGAAGGCCAGTGAAAAATTGCTGGAATGGGGCGGTAGCAGGGCGACGCTGAGCGAATATAACCTTGATCGCCACTGGCGCAATGCGCGAACACATACGCTACATGACCCGGTGCGCTGGAAATATCACGCCATCGGTAACTATTACCTTAATGGCATTTTCCCGGCGCGTCATGCCTGGATTTAAGGATGCAACGATGACCCTAAGCCAGGTTAAACCGAAAACACCGGCCCGTGTTATCGCCACGCCGGAGCAGGCATTACAGGTGGCTCGTGAACTGGCGCAGGTTTTCCGCCTCGAGTCCAGTCAGCGTGACCGCCAGCGGCAACTGCCGTTTAAACCGCTGGAAGCGTTATTTGCCTCTGGTCTTGGCGCGATCACGGTTCCGGCGGCCTTTGACGGCATGGCCATCTCAACGGCGGTGTTGGCGCAAATAACAGTGATGTTAAGTGAAGCGGATGCCGCGATTGGGCAGATTCCACAAAACCATTTTTATGCCCTTGAGGTACTGCGGGTAAACGGCAGTGAAGCTCAGCAAAAACGGTTTTATCAGGAAGTCCTGACGGGTGTTCATCTGGGTAATGCCCTGGCGGAATTTAACTCAGCGGCAGCACATCATCGCACCACCTCAGTATTGCCGCAGGGAAACGGTTATCTCTTGCAGGGACAAAAATTTTACGCGACCGGCGCACTGTTTGCTGATCGGATCCCCACCGCGGCGCGCGATGCTGAAGGCAAAGAACAACTGGTGTTTGTCCCGCGCCAGCAGGAAAACATAAAGGTGATTGATGACTGGTCAGGTTTTGGTCAGCGCACCACCGGTAGTGGCAGTGTGATATTTAATGCGGTGCGGGTCGATGCCGAGGATATTGTGCCCTTCCAGAGCGCTTTTGAACGGCCCACTGCGGTGGGTCCTTTTGGTCAGATTTTGCATGCGGCGATCGAGCAGGGTATTGCCCGGGCGGCGTTTAGCGAGATGCTTGATTTTATCAACACGCGCGCTCGTCCCTGGCCTGACTCTGGTTTAGCACGCGCCAGTGACGATCCATTGACTCTTGATCGTATCGGTCAGTTGGCGGCACGTCTGCAGGCGGGAGATGCGCTACTCGCAGAGGCGGGTACTGCGGTGGATGTGGCGCAGCGCGATCCGAGCGCGGCCCATGTCGCTGCGGCGTCGGTGCTGGTTGCCAGCGTGCGCGCATGGACCACGGATATAGCGCTGGATGCCGCGAACCGGCTATTTGAACTTTCCGGTAGCCGTTCAGCGCTGCAGGAATACAATTTTGACCGCCACTGGCGTAATGCGCGCACACATACCCTGCATGACCCGGTACGCTGGAAGTACCCGATAATTGGCGATTATATCTTAAACGGTACCTTGCCGCCGCGCCGGGGGACACTATGATCCCGCCGGCGAAACCGCTGTTGCTCAACGCGTTTACGATGAACTGCGTTGGCCATATTAACCATGGCATGTGGACGCATCCACAGGACCGATCCACTGAATTTAACCACTTAAGCTACTGGCTGGACCTGGCGCGTATCCTCGAAAAAGGGCTGTTCGATGGCATGTTTATCGCCGATATTTTGGGGGTTTATGATGTGTATCAGCAGGGGATCGCGTTAACCGCCCGCGAGGCGATCCAGCTTCCGGTGAATGATCCACTGATGCTGGTTTCAGCCATGGCCAGCGTTACCGAACACCTGGGATTTGGCTTAACCGCCAATCTGAGCTATGAAGCGCCGTATCCCTTTGCTCGTCGTTTTTCGACACTGGATCATCTGACCAATGGCCGCGTTGGCTGGAATATTGTCACCGGATACCTCGATAGCGCCGCACGGGCAATGGGCCAGACGCAGCAGTTAGCGCATGACCGCCGCTATGACCAGGCGGACGAGTTTCTTGATGTCAGCTATCAGTTGTGGGAGGGAAGCTGGCAGGATGATGCGCTGGTGATTGATCGTCAACGGCGCTGCTATGCCGATGCCAGCAAAATCCATCCAGTGAACCACCACGGTGAATTCTACCAGGTTGAAGGCTATCACCTGTCATCGCCTTCGCCGCAGCGTACGCCATTGTTATTTCAGGCGGGTAGCTCCACACGCGGCGTACGTTTTGCCGGTCGCCATGCTGAATGTGTCTTTGTCAACGGCAGCACGCCACAGGCACTGCGGGAGCAGGTTAATAAGCTGCGCCAGGCGGCGCGGGACGCCGGTCGTCTGCCAGAAGATATCAAAATCTTTATGGGCGTCTCGGTGATCGTAGCGCCCAGCGAAAAAGACGCTGAGGAGAAATATCAGGCCTATCGCCGTTATGCCAGCCCGGAAGCGGGGATCGCGCATTTTTCCAGTTCAATTGGCGTCGATCTGTCACAGTTTGGACTGGATGAGCCTATTCAGACCGGGCCGACCCGCGCGATTGAGTCGGTTACTCAGACCTATAGCGGCTGGACCCGTCGTCGCTTGCTGGAACAGCATGCCATGGGCGGACGTTACTTACTGATTGTCGGCAGTCCCTCCCAGGTGGCTGATCAGTTAATCAAGTGGCTGGACGAGGCCGATATCGATGGTTTTAACCTGACGCGCATTGTCAATCCGCAAAGCTATATCGACTTTATTGATTGGGTGGTGCCGGAATTACAACAACGGGGACGTTATAAAACCGCCTATCAGCCGGGAACACTCAGGAAGAAATTATTTAATCATGATCGATTACCCGCGCGCCATCGCGCTGCGCGCTGGCGTGCCGATACCCAAACCTCTGTGGAAGATAAGTGCTAATTGCCTAAGGAATCACCATGTTTTATATCCGTGCTGTTAACCGTTTTTTGCTGGCTGGGATGCTGAGTGTCTCGGCCGTTGCTATAGCAGCAGATTATTCGGGACCATTAAAGGTGGGCACGACATCCGCTTATGCCCCGCCGCTGGAAACCGCCGCGGCGGAAGCGAAGAAACAGGGGCTCGACGTTAATGTCATTGAATTCACTGACTGGACTGCACCCAATGTCAGTGTTGAGAATGGCGATATCGACGTCAATCTCTTTCAACATCAGCCGTTTCTGGATAATGCCAATCAGCAGGGGGGATTTCACCTGGTGAAATATGCACCGGCGATCATCAATAATGTCGGCCTTTATTCGAAAAAACATACCCGTTTTGCCGGGATCCCCGAGGGTGGCACGGTGGCGATTGCTAATGACCCGGTTAACGGCGGTCGTGGCTTGTTACTCCTGCAAAAAGCAGGGCTGATTCATTTGAAACCGGGAGCGGGCATTAAATCCACCGTTGATGACATCGTGGATAATCCAAAGCATCTGAAGATTATCGAAGTGGAGGCGGTGCAGCTCTCCCATGCGCTGGAGGAGGTGGACCTGGCGCAGGGTTACCCGCATTATTTACGCACCTCGGGGATTATCGATCCTAATAATGCGCTGTTATTCGATGGTCTGGAGCACCCGGAATATGTCATTTTGTTTGTCATCCGCGACGGGCATCAGGATGATCCGCGTTTGAAAAAGTTTGTTGATATTTATCAGCATTCTTCGGTGGTGCGCGCCAGTCTTGATAAATTCTATGGCAAGCTTTATCAGCCTGGCTGGCCGCAGTGATAACAATGAATCAACCATATCCAGCGCCCCGGAAACAAATTGTTGCCCGGGATCGCGCAGTCTCAGACGTAATGCATATTGTTATTGATGAGCTGTGCAAACGCTATCCGGGACAGCAATGTGATGCTCTGCATCACATTGATCTGCACATTCCACGGGGCGAAATTTTTGGCATTATTGGTCGCAGCGGCGCGGGGAAATCCTCGCTACTTCGTTGTCTTAATCGGCTGGAAACGCCAACCGGGGGCAGCGTGGTGGTGGATGGCGTGGATATCGCCAGCCTGTCGTCCAATGAATTAGTGAACTGGCGCCGGGGAACCGGCATGATCTTCCAGCACTTTAATTTGTTATCGGCCAGGACGGTGCGCCAGAATATTGATTTACCGATGCGGGTTGCGGGCATTGCGGCGCAGACGCGGCAACGTAAAGTGGACGAATTGTTGACGCTGGTTGGATTACAGGAACGTCAGCATGCGTATCCCGCTCAGCTCTCCGGCGGCCAAAAACAGCGGGTAGGGATTGCCAGGGCGCTGGTGCATGACCCCAAACTATTGTTGTGCGATGAAGCCACCTCGGCATTGGATCCGGAAACGACGCGCTCAATCCTTGGACTGTTGCGTGATATCAATCGTCAGAAAGGGATAACGATTGTGCTGATCACCCATGAGATGGATGTTATCCATGATTTATGCCATCAGGTCGCGGTACTGGAACAGGGCAAGGTCATTGAATCCGGACCCGTCTGGCAGGTGTATGGCGATCCCCGCCATGATGTCACCCGATTGCTGCTCAATCCTCAGCGCGATAGCCTGCCGGAGCCGCTGGCCGCCCGCCTGACACCGCTGCCGGTATCGAATGACTCCCGTCCGCTGATTTCTCTGTGTTATACCGGCCAGGGCGCGATACCGCAACTGGCGCAACTGAGCGCCGCGCTGGGTGACGAGCTAACCCTGGTGCAAAGTTCGCTGGAATGGGTGCAAGGGCGGCAAATTGGTCACATTCGATTACTGACCTCAGCCAGTCACTTGCCCTTTGCTACGCAGACGTTCCCTGTTCATTTAGCCGATCGTGTGGAGGTGCTGGGTTATGTCACTGCAGATTGACCGTTTATGGCAAGGATTGCTCGATACCCTGATGATGGTCGGCGTTTCATCGCTGGCTGCATTATTACTGGGGTTGCCGCTGGCGGTGATCCTGGTGATTAGCGATCGTGGTGGTTTGTTTGCCAGCCCACTGCTGAACCGCGGGCTGGGCTGGCTGGTAAACTTGTTTCGCTCGATCCCCTTTCTGATCCTGATGGTGGCGCTGATTCCGTTTACCCGTTTAATTGTCGGAACCACTTACGGTGTCTGGGCCGCCATTGTGCCACTGACGCTGGCGGCCACGCCGTTTTTCGCCCGTATTGCCGAGGTGAGCCTGCGGGAAGTGGATAAAGGGTTGATTGAGGCGGCGCAGGCGATGGGATTTCATCGCGGTCATATTATCTGGCATGTATTACTGGCGGAAGCGCGGCCTGGCATTGTCAGCGGTTTTACCATCACGCTGGTTACCATGATTAATGCCTCCGCCATGGCCGGCGCCATTGGCGCCGGCGGATTGGGGGACCTCGCCTATCGTTACGGCTACCAGCGTTTTGATACCCAGATCATGCTAACGGTGATTGTGGTACTGGTTGCCCTGGTGACCCTGTTGCAACTTTTTGGCGATCGCTTGTCCCGACGCCTGAACCACCGATAATCTCTGTGTTATCGGCATCAGCCGATAACAGTTCTGCGTTATTCCCTGCCCCCGCCACTGCGTTCCTCTCTGTTGTGATGTCGTGCGCGCCATTGTCGTAATTATTTGAATTTTAATAATAATGTAGATATTGATTTTTCATATGGCGCGAAATCAAACAAATCATTGACAACCCAGTCGTATTTGACAAATGATGAATACATCCTTTTAACATTGTTGACAATCTACCATCTTGTTGGTTCGGCCATTCATCATCGGTTTTAAGCGGAGGGTTCAGTGTGAATCAGTCAGTAAGAGATAATTTTCGCCATTGTATGCGGCGGCTGGCGTCTACGGTTTGCGTCATTACTTGCCAGCATGACGGTGTGCGTTACGGCATCACCGCCACGGCAGTGACCTCTTTATGTTTTGAACCTGTCTCGGTGTTGGCCTGTATTAATCAGACATCAAGTTTGCTGCTCCCGTTGCTGGCGGAAAAGAAATATGCCATCAACCTGCTGAGCCGGACGCATACCGCCGTTTCGCAGCGCTTTAGTACGCCACTGTCAGCCAGTGAGCGTTTTGCTGGCGGCGAATGGTTAAGTAACGCACAAGGTGTGCCTTATCTGGCCGATGCGCAGGCCACCCTGTTTTGCGAGTTGGACCAAACAGTGCCGTATGCGACGCATCACATCGTGATTGGCCAGGTGAGTGAGTGCCAGTTCAGTGAGGTGATTTCCCCACTGATCTACCAGAACGGCACTTACCTCACCACTATTCCTTTATCTGACGTTGTCGCCAGTTGACAGCACGGGTTGCTGAAGCAACCGCGACAATCACAATCACCACAGCAGGAGAACGAAATGCAGCTTGGATTATTCAGCCTGATGACCTTACGTGACCATCCGGAAGGGGTAAAAGGCGTGATGCGTGATACACAAACCATGGTGAAAACGGCGGAAGAAGTGGGTTTTGATATCGCCTGGTTTGCCGAACACCACTTTGCAAACTATTCCAGTAGTCCGTCGCCATTGATGATGGTGGCAAATGCCGCCGGCTGGACCTCAAAAATTAAGCTGGCGCCGGGCGTATTGGTCTTGCCGCTTTATCATCCGTTGCGGCTGGCGCAGGAAATTGCTGCCGCAGATACCATGACCGAGGGTCGTCTGGTAGTCGGAATGGGCACCGGCTATCAGCAATATGAGTTTGATCGCTACAACGTCGACCTCAATAAAAAAGTCGATATTTTTCTTGAATATTGGGATGTGATTGAGCAAGCGTTGGTGAACGGTGAAGTGGAATACCAGGGCGAGTACCTCTCTATTCCGCGCACTACGTTTGCCATCAAATCCGGGCAAAAGCCGCTGCCGCCGTTATTTGTCACCACCTCGCATCCGCGGTTACTGGATCGTTTGAAAAAATGGCACGTGGTGCCGTTCCATGCCGCCAGCACGCTGGGTTCGCCGGTACTGTACAAAATGGTCGATGGGCTGAACCAAAGCTGGGAAAGCCTGGGCGAGAATCCGGCGACTAAACCGCTGGCAATTATGCAGTATGTGCATATTACTGACAGCAAATCAGAAGCGCTGGAAGCGGCGGAACGCGCGCGCTATGTGGGACGGATGGCTAATCATTTGCGCAAACCTGAGTTGCCGCTTGATGATCACGGGTTTATTCGTAATGACGCTTTTGACGGTGAATATACCCTTGAACAGTACGCTAATAATATGGTGGTCGGTGACCCGCTGTCTGTAGCTGAAAAAATGATTGCCGACATTAAACGTCTCAATCCGATAAATTACACCTGTAATTTTCAGTTCGGGTGTATGCCGTTAGAACGTGCACAGAAATCGCTATATCGCTTTAAAAACGAAGTGCTTCCGCTCGTTGAAAAAGAATTAGGGCCGATTGCTAATATAGGTCTTAAATAATCAGTTTTTTGTTACCTCATTGGCTAATTCAGTGAAAAGATTTTAATGGAGTTTTAATTACTATTATCAAACCATCGCGGGGAATTCATTATGTTCAACAAGACGACAAAGTCAGCAGTGCTAATTGCTTTATCCGGACTTTTTTTTCTGCATACAGCGCAAGCTGAATCGACATTAGATGCGGTGATTAAATCAAAGAAATTACGCTGTGCTGTAGTACTGGATTCCCCGCCGTCGGGGTTTATTACGCCGGATAATAAACCGGATGGCTATGATGTCGCTTATTGTAACGATATGGCCAAATCACTTGGCGTGCAGCCGGAAATTGTTCAGACCCCGGCTTCTGATCGTATTCCTGCGTTGGTTTCTAAACGCGTGGATATTGTGGTTGGGTCGACCACCATTACGCCGGAGCGTGCCATGACTGTGGCCTTCACACAGCCTTATGTCAATTACACCGTTACCGTGGTGACGCGCAAAGATACCGGCATCAAGGCGTATGACCAACTGCGTGGTAAAAAACTGGGTGCGGTGGTGGGTTCAACCTTTGAGCAACTGTTTAATAAAGAATTACAGGGCCGCTGGAAAGATACCCACACCAGCTATACCGGTTTTGCCAGCGACACCGAAACCTTTATGGCATTGCAGCAGGGAAAAGTTGACGCAATCTTGCAGGCATCGGTGGTCTATAACACCCTCGCCAGCAGCGGTCAGTTTCCGAGTTTTACCGCCGGCGGTCTGGCGCCATTATCTGATATGGACGGCCTTGCCGTGCGCCGTGGCGATCCGGAATTCCTTAACTGGGCGAAAGTTTTTGTCTGGCATCAGGTGGTATCGGGTCGTTATGCCGAACTGTACAAAAAATATATGGGAGACGGTCCACTACCTTCTCTGACTATGACGGGCGTGGATTTCTAATCCGCATGGTGTAAAAGTCTGACTTATCAGGGTACGCCCATGCAGGATTATCAGTTTTACTGGTCAATCGTCTTTGACGCGTTGCCTGAATTATTATCGGGTGCCTGGGTAACATTGCAAATAACGCTTTTTTCGGTCGTCATCGGTATGTTTCTTGCTATGCCGATGTCAGTAGCGCGTCAATTTGGTCGGGGATGGCGTTATTATTTGTCCAGTTGCTGGGTTGAGTTATCACGTAACACACCTGTGCTGTTTCAGGTTTATATCATGTATTTCGGATTAGGTGCGCTGGGTATTAATTTATCCAGTTACCTGGCGGTACTGATTGCTATTTCTTTTAATAATGCCGGTTATCTGACGGAGATATTTCGTGGTGGACTGAATGCAATCCCGTCTCAGCAAATGGCGACCTCACGCTCGTTAGGGATGAGTCGGCGCCAGGCGTTTCAACATGTCATTTTTCCCCAGGTTTTTAAGGTGGTATTTCTGCCTTTTGTCACCCAGGCGATTTGGGCAATGTTGAATACTTCGATGGGCATGTTGGTCGGATTGCGGGAATTGTCGGGAGCGACGCAATATGCGCAGTCGCTGACCTTTCGCACCTTTGAGTTCTTTATTGTCACCGCAGGGATGTATTACCTGATTGCCAAACTGATTCAGTTTGGCGCTGAGATAACATTCAGACTGATTTACCGGAGGTAACGATGCAATTTGTTCTCGGTTATCAGCCGTTACAGTGGTCCGACAGTATTTTTCTGTTATGGGGGGCGCTTAACACTCTGGTGATGGCGGCAACCGCAGGCGTGCTGGGGACGCTGTTGGGTATTCCGCTTGGTTGGGCGCGGGCGTCCTCATTCAGCTTTCAGATCCTGAGTGCGCCGTTGGTGGATATTTTTCGCAGCGTACCGATGCTTATCACGTTGATCGTGCTTAACAGTTTGTTTTCGCTGCTTAATATGCCGTTATCGCCTTATCTGCTTGGTAGCCTGGCGCTCGGCGTCTGGATGGCGGCGGTCACTTCTGAGGTAGCGCGTGCCAGTTTTCTCTCTGTGCCACAGACTTTCCGTCGTGCGGCACGCTCGCTGGGGATGACAGGTTGGCAGGAACTGCGTCACATCTCGTTGCCACTGGCGGCGCGTAATGGACTGAGCGCCTGGGTTGGGCTGTTACTGAGTCTGATTAAAGACAGTGCGCTGGCGGGTGTTGTCGGGTATGTGGAATTTATGCGCGCAGCCCAAACCCTGATGACCCGGACTCATGAAACCTGGTTGCTGTTGCTTGGCACCGGCTTGTTTTACTTCCTTATCTGTTATCCCGTTTCCCGTTACAGCCGTTATCTGGAGAAGAAGGTGGCCATATGATTGAAATTAATAAAGTACAGAAGTCTTACGGTCCCGTTAGTGTACTAAAAGGTATTGATCTCACCATTGAAAAAGGCGAATTGGTTTGCCTGATTGGTTCCAGCGGGTCGGGAAAATCCACATTGCTGCAATGTATTAACGGACTGGAAAGTATTCAGGCGGGCGAAATTATTGTTGATGGCATCAGTGTCCATGACGCCGCCACCAACATTAATCAATTACGCTGCAAGCTGGGCATTGTGTTCCAGCAGTACAACGCCTTCCCGCATCTCAATGCCCTGGAAAATGTGGCGCTGGCGCCGCAGGTGGTGGCAAAACGCGATAAGAAACAGGCGATAGCGCTGGCACATAAACACCTTGAGCACGTCGGTCTGGGGGCAAAAGCCAGCATGATGCCCTCTCAGCTTTCCGGCGGGCAGTTACAACGTCTGGCGATCGCCCGGGCGTTGGCGATGGAACCGTCCTACATGCTGTTTGATGAAGTGACCTCGGCGCTGGACCCCGAATTGGTAGGGGAAGTACTGGCGACCATGCGCCTGTTGAAATCCGAAGGCATGACCATGGTGGTCGTCACGCATGACATCAGCTTTGTGCGCGAATCCGCTGATCGGGTGGCCTTTCTCCACCAGGGCAATGTGTGTGAAATCGGTACTGCCTCGCAGGTGATTGACCATCCGGTTCAGGAGCAGACACGAAAATTTATGCGCCGCGAAAGCCGGAATGAACAGGCGGCCTGAACGATCTTTTAACCTCACATTATTTAACAGGAACAAAACTATGATGACATTCGATCTGACCGGCAAAACCGTGTTGATTACCGGCGGTGCCAGCGGTATTGGTTATGAAGCAGCGCGCGTCATGGCGCGTAGCGGGGCAACCGTCGCGATCAATTATCTGCCGGACGATGTGCGCGGTGAGCAGGCGCTGGCAGACTTACGCGCCGAAGGGCTGGCAGTCATCGGTGCGCCGGGCGACCTTGCCGATCCGGCTCAGGCCGAATCGATGGTTAAACAGGCTGTCGCCGAACTTGGCCATCTGGATCTGCTGGTCAACAATGCCGGTACGCCCGGCGTCAAAAACCCCATCCCGATTCAGGATCTTGAGTCTGTGAGCGAGGCGCTGTGGCAGACCATCCTTAACGTCAATCTGATGAGTGTATTTCGGTGTTCTAAAGCTGCCGCCGCCAGCCTGAAGGCCAGTCATGGCGCTATCGTTAATACTGCCTCGATTGCCGGGTTTGGTTCGATTGCCAGCACCATCGCATACAGTGCGTCAAAAGCCGGGGTGATCAACCTGACAAAAAACCTGGCCCATGCGCTGGCGCCGGAGGTGAGGGTGAACGCGGTCGCTCCGGGGTCGGTTGAAAGTTCGTGGGCGATTGAGTGGTCGGATGAACGGCGTAAAAACACCATTGCCGCAACGCCATTACAACGCTGGTGTACGCCGGATGACGTGGCTGAATTGATCGTCTACCTTGGCTTTGGCGGTCGGATGATTACCGGGCAGACGGTGATCATTGATGGCGGAATTTCTATTTAACGTCCGGGTTAGACTGAGGCTGGCGGGACCAGCCTCAGCGTCGGGTTTGATCTTCTCTCTGGTAGCGGTGTGCGTACGGCTAAGCTATTTCATCCACATCCATGCCAGAACACCGCCTCGCGGCTGATTTAGCGGATGTTTCCAACTTACTGGTTTCGCGTATCTCTTTACCCGCGTCTGATGGCTGAGGCAGGTGTTGAGGCTGAGGCGGTCAGGGGCATCCCATTTCCACCGCTCAAGCCAGACGATACCCTTGCCGATGGTGCGATTGGGGAAGCCGTACTACAGACCGGGCCGGGTACTGGCTTGAGGCCGGGCACATACGCTGGGGGGGTAATGATGCGCGGTTTCAGCGCGGATGAACAGGCGCCAGAACTACTCGATGGCTGGGTAACCCAGGTTGCTACATGGCAGCGAGAGGGCGGTTTCCAATGGCTCCGCACCACATACAAGGGATTGGACGCGGCGCCTCTTGCACTTGAGCAAGCCTGTGCAGGCAATCTCAAAGGTGTCGTGCTGGTCGAACTGGCGTCACGGTTATCTGTCTGCACAGACTGAGGCACAATGGTTATTTGGAATTGGCTTCATCCTGGCGCATAGATCAACGGATTGCGCGAGAGGACTGACACGGGGCATTTTTTATTTTCTGCACCGGGTTATTTTTGCTCCAGCATTGCCATATAGCGCGATACCGCTTTGGCAAACTTGTCTTTCCAGATATTCAGCGCCTTATTAATATCCCGTGCTTTAATTGCATCCAGCAATCCCACGACATAATTGAGCGCATCGGCTTCACGTTCGGTGTAGACGATGCCGGTCAGATTATTAAAACGTTGCACTTCTACCGTGGTTTCGGCGAAGTAGCGCGCACAGCGTTCCAGGCCGCTGGCGATAACAATGGTTTCCTGAAACTCAAGGTCATTCTGGATAGTCGCCTGTTGATTATCCAGACGCGCCAGCTTAAGCGCGGCATTGGCCTTTTTCTCCAGCACTTTCATCACTTCGGGCGAGGGCAGGTCGGGATGATAGTGAAAAACTTTCAACGCCAGTTCACCTAACGCCGAACGGATCGCATAGACCTCAAGAATACTGGCGGGATCAAGTTTCGCCACTACCGCGCCGCGATTCGGTCGCATGTCCACCAGACCTTCCTGACTTAAGCGCCGCAACGCTTCGCGAATGGGATGCCGTGACAGATTGAGTTCATCGGTAAGGTTTTTTTCGATCAGGCGATCGCCGGGTTTAAATACCCCCTGAATAATGGCATTGCGAATTTGATCGGCGGCGTGTTCTGAACTGACGATATTATTCATCGGCACCAGTTTAGCACGGCTTACAACATCATTTTTAATCGGCATGGTAAGACGGACATCCGTGAGTTGAGTAAAAAGAAAAAAGCATAGCATGCCTGTAATGGGCGAGGTAGAAAACGATGATTATCTACAATATTTTCTGCGACGTAAAAAGCCCGGGCATTGGCTCGGGCGGGTACGTTTCTCCAGATTGTTGCAAGGCATTTATTCAATGCCAGGCAATTCTTTTCATAAAATCCTGGGTGCGTTGCTTTTTCGGCGCGCCAAAGATTTCAGCCGGCGGGCCAAACTCAATGATTTTCCCCTGGTCCATCATCGCCACGTTATGCGAGACCTCACGCACAAAGTTCATTTCATGCGACACCAGGATCATGGTGATGCCTTCCAGCGACAGTTGACGCACCGTATTCAGCACTTCGCCGACCAGCTCAGGATCAAGCGCGGAAGTAACTTCATCCAGTAGCAGGATTTTGGGTTTCAATGCCAGCGCGCGACTAATGGCCACGCGCTGTTGTTGCCCGCCAGAAAGGTTAGCCGGATAGGCATCCGATTTGTGACGCATGCCGACTTTTTCCAGTAGCGCCAGCGCTTCTTCACGTACCGTGTGTTGATCGCGCTTCTGCACTTTTACTGGCGTTACCATCACGTTTTCCAGCACACTCATATTCTGAAAAAGGTTATATTGCTGAAAAACAATCGCCACCTTTTCGCGAATATCGCGCACGCTTTGTACCGAATCATAGTCGACTTCTTTATTTTCAACCCGCACGGCGCCGCCTTGTGGTTTGGTCAACCCCATAATAACGCGCAACAAAGTACTTTTACCGGAACCCGAGCCGCCAATCAGGCTGACAATTTCTCCGGGTTTCACCGTCAGGTTAATACCACTGAGCACCTGATGCTCACCGTAAGAGCAGGTTAACGCGACAATATCTAACTGCGACATGGCAGAACTCCTGTAGAAAAGTGTGAGCAGTGATCAGGGTGGCGTCAGGGTACTCACGGATGTTGTCGTAACGTTCGGACGAGAAACCGCTGTGGTTCCCTGCGCGTTCGCCGCCAGGCGCCGTTCCAGCCACTGACCGCAACGGCTCAGCGGATAAGACATCAAAAAGTAGATCAGCAAAATCAGGCCGTAGATCAGGAATGACGAATAACCCCGGCTGATCAGGATTTTGGCGGAGAAGGTCAGTTCCACCACGCCCAGTTGCGAGGCCAGCGCAGTATCTTTGATAAACGACACCATAAAGCTGAATGCGGGTGGGATCACCACTTTCCACGCCTGCGGTAAAATCACGTATTGCACCAACTGGCGATAACTGAAGTTCAGTGTTTGCGCGGCTTCAATCTGGGTATGCGGCACCGATTCGAAACCGCTACGAAAAATTTCGGCCATATAAGCGCTGGCAATCAGGCACACGGCAATCAGCGCGATAACGTAAAACGATAAACTGAACCCCAGCCCCTGAAAAATAAAGAAGATAAGAAACAGCGTTACCAAAAACGGAATGCGTCGCAGCAGTTCAACCAGCACGATGGCCACCAGACGTAGTGGCAGAAATACCCGGTGCCGGGTCTGACGCAGGCAGGCGATCAGGAAACCGATAATCAGCCCCACTGAGCAGCCAATAGCGGACAGGCTGAGGGTGTTAATCGCGGCCTGCAGAATAAACTCAAGCGTGAACTGATTGAACAGATTCATTATTTGCTGTGAGAAAGTAAGCATCAGATAAATCTCGCTCTGACACGGAAACATCCGTAGCCGATGGCATAAAGGAAGGCGCTGGCGATAAATGTCAACACCACATAGAGACCCGCTGCGACGGTAAACGACTCTATGCTACGAAAGGTACTTGAACTGATTTCGATCACCGCGCCGGTAAGCTCATTAACGCCAAACAGACCGCCAATCGAACTGCCAAGTAAGATCCAGATAAAGAAGTTAGAGAGCAGGGGATAAATGGTTTTCGCCAGATGCGGCAGAGTGACATAGCGGAAACTTTGCCAGGCCGACATGTTCAGTGATGCAGCGGCTTCCAGCTCAGTTTTGCTCACTGAGACCAGCCCGCTGCGCATGATATCAGTAAGGTACGCGCCCGCGTTCAGTGACAATCCCGTCAGCACCGCCGTCATTGGCGACAGCACGATGCCGATATCAGGTAGCCCGTAGAACAATACAAAGATCTGAATCAGAGAAGGCGTATTGGTAAAAAACACCACATAGCCACGCACCAATTTCCGCACGTCACGGTGGGCGTGCTGCTCGGCCATTGCGCCCAGCAGGCCAATAACACAACCTAACCAGAAGGCGATAAAGGCGACAATTAACGTGATAATGGCGCCTGAGAGCAAATCTGGCCAGTGTTTGAACACCTCACCGAATTGAAAGCTGTAATGCATAAGTGATCACTCCGGCAACTGAACACAGTAAGAGCCTGGCCCATCAGGCAAATTTTACTTGCCACTTTGACCCCGGGCAGTGCGCGAAATCCTCAGGTACTACGTGTACGCTCCGGTTTCTTCGCGCTGTCCGTGTCCACATGGACGGCGACAATAAGACCTACTGGGCCAGGCTCTAAGGGTTTATCCTTTATCCGCCTTGTCATCAGAAGTAAGGCGTTGGCACCACTTTCACCAACATCGGCGCTTTGAACCATTTTTCCCAGGTGTCATTGACAAAGTTACTGGTGTGCATGTCATACAAGGCAATGTTCAGCACATTACGTAATGCCGTATTGTTTTGCGCCAGCCCCACGCCGTCATAAGCGGTGTTAAGCGCTTCGGGTAAAACTTTCCACTGAACATTGGGGTAGTTTTTAGTAAAGGGCACATAGAATTCGATATTTTCTACCAGCGCGTCCGCCCGTCCCTGTGCCAAAGCACGGATGGTATCCGCCATGGTATCGACATATAAAATTTTGGCTTTTGGCAGGTTTTGTTTCAGGAAATCAGTTGTCCAGACACCACGAATTAATACCAGCGTATACTTTTCATCGTTCAACGCTTTCCAGCCATCAATATTGATTTTACTGGTTGTCAACACGCCCATTGACTCGGTATGTAGAGGAACGGTGTAGCTAATAGATTTCGCCCGTTCAACAGTTCGGGTTAAACCGCCCAGACAAATATCGATCCGATCCGCCACTAAAAAGGGCACCCGTTGGGCGATTTCCGTCATAACAAACTCTGTTTTAACCCCCAGGCTGCTGGCGAGTTTATTGGCAACATCAATATCGAAACCTTCGAGTTGGTTGTCGGCGCCAATAGAAGATTGTGGTGGTGAGTTTGGTAATACACCCACCTTTAATGTGCCACTTTTAATTATTTCATCTAATGATCTGGCATGAGCAACATTCAGTGTCAACAGCAAGGCACAGAAAACGAGCAGGCATGTCTTTAATCGTTTAAACATAATTATCTTTCACCCTGGAATAATAAATAAGTCAGTAAGTTGTTGCATGTTCATATTGATGATTGTCAACAATCAGTGGTTTGTCAATGAGTATTTGCCATAGCGTTACGTGGAAGTTAAAATGATTTAAATCAATCTGTTATTGTTGATTTGTGGCAAGTTGGTGCTGTTTTTGTAGTGAGGAAATTAGGCTAATTCATTGATATTAAATGGGTATACAGATTACTTATAATATCAGTCTGTAACGTCGAGATAATAAAATGTTATGGATGCATTCATAAGAATAAGCTATTACTCTTTATTTTAAATTACAATATTATATTGGTATGAATATTGCGGATTAGGTGCGGAAGATTATCCGTTCGCCGCAGATTAATCATGGTGACTATTGACAGGGCCAGTATTCCCTCCGTCGAAGACATTTAGCGCCTGCCCATCAGGCAAATTTCACTTGCCACGTTGGCTCTGGGCAGTGCTGGAAATCCTCACGTACTACGTGTACGCGCCGGTTTCTCCGCGTTGTCCGCGTCCACATTGACAGCGACAATAATACTTACCGGGCCAGGCTCTTAATGTCATGGCCCCACCTGTCGCCGTCAGTTTTTTTCTGACTCGCTTATCTTGCAGATTGATTCGTGTTCATAGCGGGGAGAGCAAGCGGCGAAAAATTCCATCCTTATGTCACCGGATAACTTATCGCACGGCAGATATCGTCTGACACAGGCTGTCGGCGATAGCATAGCAACTGATTGCATCCGGCTTCTGTTAGCCGTTTTTTTTCATCAGGTGGCACGATAGCGATTATATGAAAGAGCTTTTCTGTTATTGGTATTTTCTCGTGGTAATAATCAGGATTACTATCCACCTGCATCGATTTTAGTCGATATTGAATCATCTCGGATAGTTAAAAAGGGTTGAGACTTGCTACAGGTAGCCTTGCTGCGTTCCGACTGCATTGATCAATCCAGGGTTTTCATCGGCCGCTGGTTATTTTTTTCGGCCTTATTCAGAGAGCATTTACCATGAATCATTCCCGTTGCTGTAGCGAGTCCGAATTTGATCTCAGTGATTTTTATTGGGCAATTCATGGGGTCTGCTATGAGCACTATCACGTCTTTACCGATACTCGATCTGTCACAGCTTGATGGCAATAATGAAGCGCGCGTTAACTTCCTGGCGAAATTGAACCGCGCCGCCAGGGATGTCGGTTTTTTCTATCTGGTTCACCACGGTATCAGTCACGAATTGCAACGGCGCGTCAGTCAACTGTCAAAGGCGTTTTTTGCTTTGCCGGAGGCAGAAAAACAGCGCGTTGCGATGATTCATTCTCCTCATTTTCGCGGATATAACCGGGCAGGGTCAGAATTGACGTGTAGCCAGCCAGACTGGCGCGAGCAATTTGACATTGGCGCTGAGCGATCTGCCTTACCGCTGTCAGCCGCTGACCCCAGTTGGCAACGATTACAAGGGCCAAACCTTTGGCCCGCGCCCCTTCCCGAACTGAAAACGACGCTTTTGTTATGGCAACAGGAGATGACGCGTATGTCGCTGCGGCTACTGCGGGCATTTGCTGAAGCGTTGGAATTGCCGATTACCGCGTTTGACGCGCTGTACGGCGAGCAGCCCAATGAGCATATCAAACTGATACGTTACCCCGGACGGCTAACGGGCAGTAGCCAGCAAGGGGTTGGCGCCCATAAGGATTCCGGCTTTCTGAGTTTTTTATTGCAGGATAATCAGCAAGGGTTGCAGGTAGAAATCGCGCCTGAGCGGTGGATCGATGCATTGCCGCTGGCGGAATCTTTTGTCGTCAATATTGGCGAATTGCTGGAACTGGCCACCAATGGTTACCTGCGGGCTACGGTACACCGGGTGGTATCACCGCCACCCGGCCGCGAGCGGTTGTCGGTTGCTTTTTTTCTCGGTGCGCAATTGGATGCAGTGGTTCCCGTTTATCAATTACCCGACCACCTCGCCGCGAAGGCGCTCGACCCAACCAGCGATCCGCAGAACCCTTTATTGCGCGATGTGGGCTGGAATTATCTCAAAGGGCGGTTACGTTCTCATCCCGATGTCGCTGCGCGTTATTACGGTGATGTGTTACCCGCCAAAGAAACAATAATAAGTTAAGAATAAGGAATAGCGTGATGAATAAACATATCATTTTCTCTTTGGCGGCACTGGCATTCTCCGGCAATCTGGTGTTTTCAGCACAGGCGGCGCAAACGCTGCGTGTGGCCGCAGATCCTGTGCCGCATGCTGAGATTCTGGCGCAGGTAAAGAAAATTGATCCGTCTTTACCGCTAAAAATAGTGGAACTGACCAGCGGTGTTAATGCCAATGAACTGCTGGCCCATGGCGATGTGGATGCCAACTACTTTCAGCATGTGCCTTACCTGCGCGATCAGGAAAAAGCGCTCGGTCAAAAATTTGTGGTCGCCGCGACAGTTCACATTGAACCGCTGGGAATTTATTCCCGCAAACATACCTCGCTGAGCGAGGTGCCGGAAAATGCCACAGTGGCGGTGCCAAATAATGTCACCAATCTTAGCCGTGCTCTGTATTTGCTGCAAAGTCAGGGGTTAATAAAGCTGAAGAACGGCTATAACGATCCGGCTAAAGACCAGGCAACACCAAAAGATATTGCTGAGAATCCCAAAAAATTGAAGATAACGGAAATTGAATCGCCGCAAATCCCGCGTTCACTGGATGATGTCGATCTGGCGGTTATCAATGGTAACTATGCGCTGGAAGCTGGACTGGTGCCGGCGAAAGATGCGCTCGGGCTGGAAAATGCCAGTAATAACCCGTATGCCAATATTCTGGTGACCACGACGGCGCTGAAAGACGATCCGCGCATCCGGCAATTGGCTAAGGATTTGGAATCCAGCCAAATCGCTGATTTTATCAATAAGCGTTATAGCGGCTCGGTTATCCCGGTGGCAGGAACAAAATAATGATCGCCATTGAGCAACTTGGAAAACAGTATGCCAGTAACGCGCGCCCTGCGCTGGAAAGCGTGTCGTTGACGATTCCTGATGGCGCGATCTATGGCATTCTGGGACGCAGCGGGGCGGGGAAGAGCACCCTGATCCGTTGCCTTAACCTGCTGGAGCGGCCGACGTCAGGCCGTATCCTGATGGATGGCCGGGATATCACCACCCTGTCGCCACGGGAACTGCGCCTGCATCGTCAGCGCAGTGGGATGATTTTCCAGCATTTTAATCTGCTGCATGCCCGTAATGTTCAGGATAACGTGGCCGTGCCGCTGGAAATTGCCGGCGTTGCCAGAAATGAGCGGGTGGCGCGGGTCGCGGAATTACTGGCGCTGGTGGGACTGAGCGACAAAGCGCGGGCTTTTCCGTCACAATTATCCGGTGGGCAAAAGCAACGGGTTGGGATTGCCCGGGCACTGGCCGCGCGGCCGCAATACCTGTTGTGTGATGAAGCCACCAGTGCGCTTGATCCGGAAACAACCGAATCAGTGCTGGCGCTGCTGGCTGATATTCATCGCCGGTTAGGGTTAACGATTGTCCTTATCACGCATCAATTGGCGGTGGTTAAGGCGATTTGTGATAATGCCGCATTGTTGGAAGATGGTCGGGTCATCGAAAGTGGTTCGCTGCGTGCATTACTGTCTGACCCTGATTCGCGCCTGCGAAAGATGTTATTACCGGACTATGACGCCGAGCGGGCATTTTTACGCCAGCATGGGGTGGAGAATGTTCAGTTATGCAAAGTCGCCTGAGTTGGGAAGATTTTTACCCGCTGATGCTGAATGCAACGCTGGAAACGCTCTATATGGTGGCGCTGGCGGCATTGTTTACCGTGATGATTGGGTTACCGGTCGGCGTGTTATTGTTCATTAGTCGTCACGATGGCGTATTGCCATTACCGTGGGTAAACCGGGTGTTGGGTTCGGTGATTAATATCGGGCGTTCATTGCCGTTTGTGGTGCTGTTGATCGCCCTGATCCCACTGACCCGGTTGATCACAGGTACCACGCTGGGTAGCACAGCGGCGGTAGTGCCCATCACTATCGGGGCATTTCCTTTTTTTTCCCGGGTGGTGGAAAATGCCCTTGATGAGGTTGATCGGGGACGGGTGGAAGCCATCCTTTCCATGGGCGGCACCGTCTGGCATGTCGTCGGTAAAGTGCTATTGCCGGAAGCATTGCCCGCTATTCTGGCTGGCATTACGCTGACGATAGTCATGTTAATAGGTTTTTCGTCCATGGCCGGGGTGATCGGCGGCGGCGGTCTGGGTGATCTGGCGATCCGCTATGGCTATCAGCGTTTTAACAATCAAGTGATGGCTGGCACGGTTATCGTACTGGTTGCTCTGGTACAACTGGTGCAGTCTTTGGGCGATCGTATTGTGCGTGCGTTGTCTTATCGGCGTTAATGATGGTGCAGATATCTGACAGCGGCGAGGGCTATCGTTTTTATCTGCAATTATCGCTGTATCAGAACCGCTATCTCACCCACTGATTGTATAAGATGTTCCGTTTGTATCAACAATGCCCGGTTGACCTGCCTGACCCGGTAGGCGCTATCAAATTCCGCATGGAGCAATCAGGTTTATTCGTTAAAGACCTTGAGCACGCTGATTGGACGCGCCCGTCGGGTTTACGACATGCTTAACCGTAAGCGCAACCTGACGCTAGCGATGATATGAAAACTAAGGGCCTGGCCCATTAGGCAAATTTTACTTGCTACTTTGGCCCTGGGCAGTGCGCGAAATTCTCACGTACTACGTGTACGCCCCGGTTTCTGCGCGCTGTCCGTGTCCACCTTGACGGCGACAATAATATCGACTGGGCCAGGCGCTAATCAAATGTTCGGTATTCCGGCTGAAAGCCTGATAAAGCCCGTTGATATCGCTTAGCCCATTTTAGCGGGCTTGGTTATTGTGCCAGACTGCGAAGCGTTTTTTGATACTGATTGCAGGTCATAAAGGCCTTGAAACGGCTCAACGACATAATCAGCAAAGCCATCAACCGGTGTTATTGGCATCCCGTCATGTCCAGAAAGACCATTGCCGTCGCTACGGCGGTGCGCTTGTTAGCGTCGTTGAAGCCATTACCTCGTGTTATCGATAGCAGCCGCGCGGCCGCCAGAACAAACAGGTCTGCTTCGCTGTCGTAAACATGAAGATTTTCGAGGCAGGCCACCATCCCTTCAGCCAGTCCAGTATCTCTGAACCACGAAAACTGCCGTATGCTTCCAACGGGCTGTCGTGGATAGCGATAACCTACCCGACAGTTAAATAGAACATCATTTATCGGCCAGTTGCCTGAGCAGGGCCTGATTTTTCGGCGGGTTCATCGCTTTAGCAAGGGATGACTCAAACGTAGTCCGTCGCAAGGCTGCAAACTGCTCAGCGTTTATCACAACAACATCCGGGGCCATTATTACCGTACTGGAATCGCGCTGTAGGCGAAGACAGGGGATGCCAAAAAATGGTTAAAAACCGGCGGTATCACACAGAACGCGCGCTGGCCGTTTAATAAAGAGCGACTATATCGGCGAAATGACACGCATGAGTTTCACCACCTGCAACAGTAATTTCAGCGAGATATTGTCGTTGCTTTGCGTGTTTGCACTGCGCGGGAAAAAACCGAATTTATTGTTTGCACATTTTCTTCACAACATGAAAATAAATTGTTTGTTATATGTTTCATTAATGTAATTTTGGCTATTTTGTGCGGAACGTTGCAGCAATCAATAAAAATAGTGTTAACAATTATACGTCACTTACTTTACACTAATACCATTATTGGTTTCACCGGACATGTTCATTTGGTTTCTCTTGTTTGTCTCTCCCGGGGAAAAATGCCTGCGGTTATTGCCATTCTGGCAATGCTGTTGCTTTTTATTGCTCCGGAAGTGTCAAAAACGCTGGCACATCAGCGGATGGAGAACCGTGAAGAACAGGCCCATTCATCAACACTCGATAACCAGCATGAGATGGTCATGATGATGAGCGCATCCGGTGGTGGTGACGCTACCGATACCATGCCTGGCATGGACATGAGCGATATGCAGATGCCCAGCCATTCTGGCGCGGACAGCAGCCACACGATGCCTGATATGATGATGCACCACGCCGGTATGGGCGAGATGATGGATGACGCCGCCTGCGGCTATTGCGTCATGCTTATGCATATGCCGGTGCTGTTGCTGATTTTTGCGGCTATTATCTGGCTGGCGTTTAACCTGTCTGTCGCTCCGCCGCCTCGTCTCATTACTCGCCGTTTTTCTCTTTATTTTCCCGGTGTTTCTCAGCCACGTGCGCCCCCTCATTCCTTCATTGCTGTTTTTCAGATCGTTCACTGAAAACTACCCCGTTTAAAACGTATGCGTGCCGCGCAGGAATTGTGACGTTTTAATATTTTTCCTGGCAGCTGAAATAATCCTGGTTTTTATTTCTATGGGTTAAGAAATAACTTGCTGAAATTAACTGGTTTAAAACCTATGCGTGCCGCGCAGGAATGATGACGTATTAATCGTCTTCCGGGTAAGCTGAAATAATACTGGATCCGATTTTCGGGACCCGGCAATACACTGCTACAGATAATCACTGTTTATCTGTTCTTTGCGCTTACCCGCACATAAACACACCTGGCGGAAATAATTGTTCAGAGGTAAGCAATGTTTGGATTAGATGCCTTTCACCTGGCAAGGATACAGTTCGCCTTTACTGTCTCCTTTCATATTATTTTCCCGGCCATCACTATCGGTCTCGCCAGTTTTCTGGCGGTGCTCGAAGGAATGTGGCTGAAAACCCGTCATGAGACCTATCGCGATCTCTACCATTTTTGGTCCAAAGTCTTTGCTGTTAACTTCGGTATGGGCGTGGTTTCCGGACTGGTGATGGCTTATCAGTTCGGCACCAACTGGAGCGGTTTCTCGCAATTTGCCGGCAGTATTACCGGTCCGCTGCTCACGTATGAAGTGTTGACCGCCTTCTTCCTTGAAGCGGGCTTCCTCGGCGTGATGCTGTTTGGCTGGAACCGCGTCGGACCCGGTCTGCACTTCTTCGCTACCTGCATGGTGGCCCTCGGTACCCTTATCTCCACCTTCTGGATTCTGGCCTCCAACAGTTGGATGCACACGCCGCAGGGCTACATTATCGAGAATGGTATTGTGGTGCCGCAGGACTGGCTGAAGATTGTGTTTAATCCATCGTTCCCGTATCGGTTGCTGCATATGTCGGTGGCGGCCTTCCTCGCCAGCGCGTTTTTTGTTGGCGCATCGGGCGCATGGCATCTGCTGCGCGGTAATGACAATCCGGCGATTCGCACCATGTTCTCCATGGCGTTGTGGATGGCGCTGATTGTGGCACCCATTCAGGCCGTTATCGGTGATGCACACGGCCTGAACACCCTTGAACATCAACCCGCAAAAATTGCCGCGATTGAAGGTCACTGGGAAAACTCACCGGGTAAAGCCACGCCGCTGATCCTTTTCGGGATTCCGGATATGGATCAAGAACGGACCAAATACGCGCTGGAAATACCGTATCTCGGTAGTCTGATTCTGACGCATAGCCTGAGCAAACAGGTCCCGGCACTGACGGATTTCCCGAAAGAAGACCGCCCGAATTCACAGGTGATCTTCTGGTCCTTCCGGGTGATGGTGGCGATGGGACTGTTGATGCTCACTCTGGGGGGAGTCAGTCTGTGGCTGCGGAGTAAAAACCGCCTGTACAGCTCGCGCCCATTCCTGTGGTTTGCCCTGTTGATGGGGCCGTCCGGACTGATTGCGATTCTGGCGGGCTGGTTTACAACTGAAATCGGTCGTCAGCCGTGGGTAGTGTATGGCGTGCAACGTACGCTGGATGCGGTATCGGCACATGGCGATTTGCATATGAGCATCAGCCTGCTGGCGTTCATTCTGGTTTACTGCTCGGTGTTTGGCGTCGGTTACGTTTATATGATGCGTCTGATTAAGCAAGGGCCGATACCCGGTGAGGGGCACGATGCGATGCATGGGGGGCCGGGCCAGAGTAACACGCCAGCACGTCTGCTGTCGGCCGTCAGCCATCAGGAAGGAGCCCGCTGAGATGATTGACTATTCAATAATCTGGTTCGCGATAATCGTCTTCGCCATTTTGATGTATATCGTGATGGACGGTTTTGACTTGGGCATTGGCCTGATTTTCCCGTTTAACACGGACCCTGGCGAGCGCGACATTATGGTAAACACCGTTGCGCCAGTGTGGGACGGTAACGAAACCTGGTTAATCCTCGGCGGCGCTGGTCTGTTTGGCGCGTTTCCACTGGCCTATGCGGTGATTGCCGATGCGCTGGCGATTCCGCTGACGGCAATGCTGATTGGACTGATATTCCGGGGTGTGGCGTTCGAGTTTCGGTTCAAGGCGACAGAAACGCACCGTCCGTTTTGGGATAACGCCTTTATTGGTGGTTCGGTCCTGACGGCGTTCAGTCAGGGGGTTGCGGTGGGGGCGATTATTGATGGCTTCCCGGTCAGTGGGCGCGAATTCGCGGGTTCGCCGCTTGACTGGTTGGCGCCGTTCCCGCTGTTTTGCGGTGTCGGCCTGGTGGTGGCATATGCGCTGCTTGGCTGCACCTGGCTTATCATGAAAACCGAGCATGAACTGCATCGTAAGATGTCGGCGCTGGCCATACCGCTGGTGGTGGCACTGTTGGTGATTGTCGGCATTATCAGTCTGTGGACGCCGCTCAGCCACGAAGCGATTGCGCAACGCTGGTTTAGCCGTCCGAATTTGTACTGGTTCTTGCCGGTGCCAATTCTGGTGTTGTTGTGTGCGCTGGGTATCGTGCGTGCTATCCACCGTAACGCGCACTATTCCCCGTTCCTGCTGACGTTAGCGCTGATTTTTCTCGGCTTTTCCGGGTTGGGGATTAGCGTGTGGCCGACCATTATTCCTCCCGCTATCACCCTCTGGCAGGCGGCATCTCCGGTGATTAGCCAGGCATTTATGCTGGTAGGTAGTTTGCTGATTATTCCGGTGATTCTGGGTTACACCTTCTGGAGCTACTACGTGTTCCGCGGAAAAGTCAACGCTGATGGCGGCTATCACTGATGACGGAGGCAGATATGGAACTAAAGCATAAGCAAAAGTCACCGCTCTGGAAAGGGTTCTTCTGGATGGTGGCTATCTGGTTACTGAGCGTGTTGGCGCTTGGCGCCGTGTCAATGTTGTTCCGTTTGCTGATGACCGCTGCGGGAATGAGGAGCCATTGAGTCATTTCATGAGCGGTTTGCGCAAAGAAAAAATGAGGATCCGTTTTTCAGTTTCGCCAGGTAACGGACTCATCTCCCTGAGATTATGCAGCTATTAAGAAGGATAATGTATTAATGAGGCGGTGGAATGTTATGCGCCATTGCAGGCTTGCGCTCGCAATGAGTACTTTTTTAGCTGCCAGCGTATTGGCGCGGGAGCAGGCCGATACGCCGGCTGAAACCGCGGTTGACAAGCCAGCGCTTGTCAACCAGTCCATTTCCGGCATTACAGACGACGCGACGCAGGGCGCCCGGACGCTGAAAGCACGCCGGGGAATACATTTGCGTTCGGTTGCGCGCAGCGAATTAGCGCAATCGGTCGTCGCGTCGTCACAAAGCAAGTCGACCGTTCCCCAGAAATCGATCGTGGTTGCCGCCCAACAAACCAGCTACGCTGCGGCAGAGTCGGCATCAGCCACACGGACCGATACGCCTTTAAGTGAGATCCCGCAGTCTGTTCAGGTGGTGACCCGTAAGTTAATTGAGGAGCAGGACCGGCGCACGCTCAGCGATGCGCTGGTCAACGTTTCCGGGGTGTCGCCAACCCGAACGGAAGAGGTATTGTTCGCTCAACCTATCGTGCGTGGTTTCCCGGCTGAAATCTACCTTGACGGTTTGCCGGCATTTGGCGGTACCGCCGCCACCATTGACTCAGCCAGTCTGGTGGGAACTGCGCAGATTGACGTACTTAAAGGGCCGACTTCGGCCCTGTACGGCGGCGGCGTAGGCGCACCGCTGGGCGGGTTGATCAATATGGTGTCGAAGCGGCCGGAAGCCGAGGCGGAAGGGATGGTGGGCATGCGCACCGGACGTTTCTCCACGCTGAATCCTTATGCTGATCTGAATGTCCCTTTGGGCGATAACGTTGCCGCGCGGATTTCAGCCGAATATCAGGAAAATGACAGTTGGATCGACCATGTCGATAGCCACAACTGGTCTGTTCAACCGAGTATCGCCTTCCAGCTTTCTCCGCAGACCGAGCTGATATTTCGGGGGCAATACAATCGACGCAGCCAGGTTGAATATTCTGGTCTGCCGGCCGCCCAGGCTCTGTCAGGAGCGATTGACCGTTACGCTTATCCGGGGGCAACCGAGGGACAGCCACGCACCACGATCGAGAATCAGGTGACGACGCTTGAACTCAAACACTGGTTCAGTGATGAGACCGCGCTCACCGTCACGGGTCGTTATTACGACAATAACATTCGGGACTATGGCAGTTTTATTACCGATGCGCCTGATTCGTCGCGACCCACCGTCTATGCTATTTCTGCGCTCTATCTGCCAACGAACACCGAAGAAAGTACCTTCGATGCCAACTTGTCGACCAACATCGATGCGTTGGGAGGGCATCATGAGCTGCTGGCTGGTATCAACTATGACTATACCGATTTCAGTTCGGCGGTATCCGGCGCGATACCCATCGGCTCACTGGATCTGGCCCACCCGAGTTATGGACTGTCATATGGATCGACACCAGAAACGCTGGTTACACAGACGAACCGTTATGTGACAACCGCTGCCTACTTACAGGATCAGGCGAGCTGGGGGCGCTTACATCTGCTGGGTGCGTTACGAATGACGCAACTTGGGCTGCGTCAGGCCGAGCAGAATGTCGATACCCACTACCAGCGCATGACGTACCGCGCCGGGCTGAGCTATGATCTGACCGACAGTTTGTCGGCCTATACCGCCTATGCGACGGGTTTTCGTGGCGCGTTCAATTTCGTCGGTGTTGATACCCCCAAGCCGGAAACGTCCCGCAACTATGAAATCGGGCTAAAGTTGGCACAGAAGGATCTCGGTCTTGCGGGAACCCTCGCCGTGTTTGAGCAGACACGCCGCAATGTTGCCACGAGCGATCCTGATCCTGATCGCGCACTGCTCGGTTATAGCGTCCAGACGGGCGAACAGCGCGCACGTGGGGTAGAGATTGATATGACCTGGGAGCCCACGCCCGCATTCTCATTGCTTGCCAATTACGCCTATACACAGGCGGAAGTGACGGAAGACAACAGCATCGAGCCTGGTAGCGGGTTGCCGCGCGTGCCGCGTAATAGCGGGCGTATTGCCGCTCGTTATCGCGTGCTGGACGGCGTTGCCAAAGGCCTGGCGTTCGGCGCGGGGATTACGGCGGTCAGCGCGCGTGAACTCACTTTGCCTAACACGGTGTCAGTGCCCGGCTATGCGATGGCGGACGCACAGGCTTCCTATGCGTTCGATCGTTATACGGTCGCGCTTGCGGTGGTAAACCTGACCGGCACCAAAGCCTTTGATAGCTACGAATACCTCGGATTACCGGTTGTGATACCGGTTCAGCCGCGTTCAGTCTACCTCTCGCTGAGCGCCCACTTTTAAGGAGTCACTCCATGATTGATAATGATCGCCGTAACCTGCTGCTCGGTGCACTTCTTACGCCGCTGGCAGCGAGCATGTCGTTTGGCGCCAGCGGTGCGACCGATATGTCGATGTCGGACCACACCATGCCGGACATGGGCCGTGATATGGATAACGTTCACTGGATGGGGAACGAACAGATCGCCATGCTGGTCTATCCGGGTATGACCGTTATGGACTTAGTCGGACCGCATTGCATGTTTGGCGCACTGATGGGGGCGAAGATCCACATTGTCGCCAGAACGCGTGAGCCGGTGACCAGCGACGCCGGGTTGACCGTGGTGCCCAATGCCACCTTCGATAGTTGTCCAAAAAATCTGACGGTCCTGTTCACGCCGGGCGGTACGGATGGCACGCTGGCAGCGGCTTCCGACCCACAGACGCTGGAGTTCATGGCTGATCGCGGGGCGCGAGCAAAATATGTTACCAGCGTCTGTTCCGGTTCGCTGATCCTTGGCGCTGCGGGGTTGCTTAAAGGCTATAAGGCGACGTCACACTGGTCATGCCGTGAAGCGCTGGCCAGATTTGGCGCCATCCCCACCGAGGCGCGCGTTGTGCGCGATCGCAACCGGATTACCGGCGCCGGTGTCACTGCGGGACTGGACTTCGGATTGACGATGGTCGCTGAACTGCGTGACCAGATCTATGCCGAATGTACTCAACTGATGAGCGAATATGATCCACATCCCCCTTTCAATGCCGGATCGATGAAGACTGCGCCGCCCGAGGTAAAAAAGGCGATGATTGAACTGGCAGCTGATTTCACGAAGAAAGCCGATGCGCTGGCGTCAAAAATGAAAGGTTAACCATCCCGTCAGCCCGGCGCTGATGGCAAGCTGACTCATCGCGCCGGCTTATTTTATCGCCAACCGACCATCAACAACGCGCAGATGGGCTATTTATTGTTCTCCTGATGGCGTTTATTGCCTGTATTCGGCCAATAAAAAAATCTTTATTGCAATTAATAATCATTATCATTAAGTTAATTTTTTTCTCTTTCTTTTTCACAAAGGGTTGGCGATTAATATCATTATGAATAACAAGTATACATACTCGGTGTTGAGTTCACTCATCGTCGGCAGTCTCGTGATGTCGGCGGCACTGGCAGACGAAACCAACAGCGGGACAAACCAAAAACAGGGATAAACCAGTGATCAAGATCAGCTGAAAAAACGGGTCACCAGCGAGGCGAAAAGTAGCAGTGAAAATGCCATGGTAGTGACCGCCAGGGAACAAACATTGCAGGCGCCGGGTGTTTCTATCATTGACAGCGAGGCGATCAAAAAACATCCTATCCAGCACGATGTTTCTGAAATTATCCGCACTATGCCGGGCGTGAACCTTACCGGCAATTCCAGCAGCGGCCAGCGCGGCAACAATCGGCAGATCGATATTCGCGGAATGGGGCCGGAAAATACCCTGATTCTGGTTGATGGTATGCCAGTGAGTAGCCGAAATTCAGTGCGTTATGGCTGGCGTGCCGAACGTGATACTCGCGGCGACAGCAATTGGGTTCCCGCCGAAATGATCGAGCGGATTGAAATTATTCGCGGCCCGGCCGCGGCTCGATACGGTAACGGCGCCATGGGTGGCGTGGTGAATATCATTACCAAACCGGCCGCCAATGCGTGGCATGGCAGTTTCAACACCTACTACAATGTGCCGGAACACAACTCTGAAGGGGCTTCCAAACGGGATAATGCCAGTTTAAGTGGGGCGCTAACGGATAACCTGACCATGCGGCTCTACGGTAACTGGAGCAAAACGCAGGCCGATGCGCAGAATATTAACAGCGGTCATGAGGCTGAACGTAGCGGAAAATATGCCGGGCAGGTACCGGCTGGTCGTGAAGGCGTCATCAATAAAAACATTAATGGCGTATTGCGCTGGGAATTTATGCCCATGCAGGCACTGGAACTGGATGCAGGCTTCAGCCGCCAGGGCAACCTTTACGCGGGGGATACGCAAAATACCAACAGCAGCACGCTGGTGAAAAAGTATTACGGCAAAGAGACTAACATAATTTATCGTCAGACGCTGAGCCTGAAATACACCGGTGCCTGGGATAACGGCATCACCACCAGTAACTATATTCAGTTCGAAAAAACCCGTAATACTCGCCTGAATGAAGGCTTATCAGGTGGTATTGAGGGGATGTTCAGCAGCACAGATGAAGGATTCTCAACCATCAATCTGAATGACACCAACCTGCATTCAGATGTCAATATTCCGCTCGATCTATGGGTCAATCAGACGCTCACTTTTGGTGCGGAAATGAATCATCAGACGATGAAAGATCCCACGTCGAATACCATGACCACGACATCCGGGGGGGCGGTAGACGGAGTGTCCGGTTCCGGACGCAGTGAATATAGCTCGGCCGATATTTACGGTGTTTATACCGAGGACAATATTGATCTGACCGACTCCACCCGTTTGACCCCTGGACTGCGTTTCAATCATCAGAGCATCACTGGCAGCAACATCAGTCCGTCGCTGAACCTGTCGCAGGAACTGGGTAATGATTTCACCCTAAAGTTAGGTATTGCCCGTGCCTGGAAAGCGCCTAACTTGTATCAGACCAACCCTAACTATCTGTTATACAGCAGCGGTAACGGGTGCTACGCCAGTTCCGGAAGCTGTTATTTGCAGGGGAATAAGGATCTTAAAGCTGAAACCAGCGTGAATAAAGAGATTGGCATTGAATACCATCACGATGACGTGCAGGCGGGGTTGACCTGGTATCGCAACGACTACCACAACAAAATCGATGCGGGTTACGCAGCGGAATACTCTAACGGCACTTCAGACATCTATAAATGGGAAAACGTACCTAAAGCCGTCGTACAGGGTCTGGAAGGGACGCTTAACTTCCCAATCAGCGAAACCATTACGATGAAGAATAACTTTACCTATATCATCGACAATGAAAATAAAACCAGCGACGATTATCTGTCGATCATCCCGAAATACACCATTAATTCGACGCTGGACTGGCAGGCCACTAACGATCTGTCGCTACAGGGTACGATGACCTGGTATGGCAGGCAGAAACCGAAGAAATATAATTACCAGGGAGAAGCAACCACCGGCAGTGAAACCTGGCAGGTATCGCCTTATGCTCTGTTTGGTGCGAGCGCGACCTATAACATTAACAAGTACGTGGATGTGACGGGCGGGATTGATAACCTGTTAGACAAACGGCACTACCGTGAGGGCAATGCTACAACTTCAGGAAGTTCAGGTACCTACGCCTATGGCGCAGGGGCAAGGACCTATAATGAGTCGGGTCGTACCTACTACATGGAACTGAGCTTACATTTCTGATAAGAAAAAACCACCTGTCCTGACGGCTAGGGGCGGCACGAGGGCGATATGTCCCCCGGCCTGCCCTTATCATGGTGTGAATATGGAGAATAAATCAATGAATCACCGGAGGTACTATAAAAAAGGCCGGTTCATGGTTGTACATCTGAGCGCCTTTTTTTTCATCCTGATGCATGCAGGAAACAGTTATTCCCGACCAGATATGACGCCTCTGGGACCCAATATTGCGGATAAAGGCTCCTCTTTTTATCATTTCTCTGTAAGTAAATTTGATTCTGTCGATGGCAAGCGGCATTACAAAGTGTGGACCGGGATACCGGACAAAACGCCGCCGGCTTCGGGTTCTCCGGTGCTTTACATGCTGGACGGGAATGCCGTTATGGACAGGTTATCGGACGAGCTGCTGAAAAAACTGTCAGAACGAACGCCACCCGTTCTTATCGTTATCGGATATCAGACCGCACTGCCTTTTGAATCGAGCGCCAGAGCATATGATTACACGCCGTCTGTTAAAGAGAATAACACGCAAAATCAGGCAACCCGTCGTTATGACCGACAAGGCGGCGGCAGCCTAATCTTCCGCCATCTGCTTGAAGATACCATTGCACTGCAGGCAGAAAAGAACCTTAACATAAACCCCGCTAAACGTGGCCTCTGGGGGCATTCTTATGGCGGATTATTTGTGATGGATTCTTATTTATCATCATCCTTTTTTACACGGTATTACTCTGCCAGCCCGTCGCTGGAACTCGATAATTTCGCACTGCTGAAAAAACTCACCATGATAAATAAAAAGGAGTTCGATAATAAGCAGTTGTATCTTATGGAAGGTGATGGTGATCCGAAAAAAAATGGCGAAGATAAAACCCCGGATGTACTGGGCCTGACCCGCAAAGCGGTATCCACCCTGCATTCCGAGGGCGTATCCGCAACTTACTGGTTGTATCCCGGGTTTACTCATGGGCAGATGTTTACGGCCTCTTTTCAGAGCGCTTTATTACAGGTCGCTGCCAGTGACTAAAAGAATAAGCCAACGACCATTGAAAAAGTAAGCGTCAAAACATTATTGGTGTGTCGCATCATGCACAGTGCAAAAACGTCCCACCAGGAATTTTTTCGCCGTCAATCAGCTGTTTTAAACGTCAGGCCGCCATACAGAAATTTTCCTCGTTCGGCGCTTATGCTTTCAAGCTCACTTTCGTCTGGTTCTTCCAACAGGGTCTGGATCAGTATGCCCAGATAGCATCCGGCAAGTACATCGACGGCTATCTCATTACTAAAAAAAACCACGCTGTTGCTCCAGTTTCATGTTACGCCCGATCCATTTATGCAACCTGTTGCGCGTTGCATCACTCTGAGGTGGCTGAAACAGGCTGATTTTAGTCAGATGTGGGTGGCCGGTAAAAAATTCGAGATATTTCCTGAAGCTTGATGTGATGTTTTCCTGCACACCCTCTTTCGGGAGAGAAGCATCAATCAACATTGAAACCATCAATTCCTCCAGCTCTGTATCAACATGTTGAACCAAGTGCAGATATATTTCGTTCCTGGTTTTGAAATAGCGGTAGAAACTTGGTTGGGTCACGCCGGCGGCGCTGACAATATCACTCACGCGAGTGCCGAGATAACTGTGCCCGGCAAACAGCGCTGCCGAGACATCAAGCAGCCTTTGCCGGGTTTTTTCTCCTTTAGTAATGTGACGAAATTTCTTCATTTTTAAACATTTCAGCCAGTTACAGGCGTTCAGAATATCATTCACTTTCGGCTAAACAAAGCGTAATCGCTGAAAGCGGCAATGCCTCTCTTTGAGCATATTGCACGATAAATGCTAAAAATTACTTTGTAGTAGTTTTTGTTACATCTATCATCCTTGCTGTGTAAAGATAAATTTTACCTCTACCGTTTTGTCGTGTTAATGACGACAGTGTGGGCGATATGGGAAGCAGGCTTCGATTTTTTCCTACTCGCGCCTCGTTTTGACATTATTGTCCTGTTCGCTTTGTGGTTGCTGTTGCCGCTTACGATGCGATCATTTCCCGAAAACAGCAGGCCGGGACGGCGAGTACTGGGCGTGGCGGTGGCCTTACCCATTCTGAGCATGGCCATTTCTCTGTTTTTTAATCACCATGATATTGAAGGGAAGTCACCGGAAACTGTTGAAAATAGCGTTCCGCAATGGGATGCCCAGAATATTCCCGATGCGGAATGGCATGCCTACGGTCGCACGTTGTATGGCGATCACTCTTCACCGCTAAAACACATCAACAGTCAAAACGTCAATCAGCTCAAGGTTGTCTGGACGTTTCATCCCAATGACATCATTGGTAAAGATGATCCACTGGAATCTACCTTTGAGGTCACCCCGCTTAAGGTGGGGAACCGGGTTTACCTTTGTAGTCCACATCAGTGGGTATTCGCGCTTGATGCGGCAACAGGCAAGCAGGTCTGGAAATTTGATCCTAAAGTGTAGGACGACCCAACATGGCAGCACCTGACCTGTCGCGGTGTGTCTTATCATGCAACGCCTGCCGATGCGAGAACCTCAGATGGCGCTGTTCCGCCTGATGAATGTAAACAACGTATTATCCTGCCGACGAATGATGGCCGTATGTTTGCTCTCGACGCAACCACCGGTGAGGTGTGTCATGCGTTTGGTCAGAATGGTCAGAATGATCTCAAAGACGGTATGACAGTTAAAACCAAAGGTTTCTACCAGGGAACGTCGCCGCCGGTGGTGACGCGCCAGATGATTGTTATGGCGGGCGCAGTAACTGATAACTATTCCACAGAAGAACCTTCGGGCGTGGTACGTGGTTTTGATGTCTACACCGGTAAGCTTATCTGAGCATGGGATCCAGGGGCGCTGGATGAAAACGCGTTGCCTTCTGCGACACATCATTACACCCCGAATTCGCCTAACTCCTGGACTCTCCTGTCGGCGGATGAAAAGCTCGGTATGGTGTATGTCCCGGTGGGCATGTCAACGCCAGATATTTGGGGTGGCAATCGCACTAAAACCGGAGAACGTTACACCCGCTCACTGGTGGCGCTCGACATCAATACCGGGAAACGCATTTGGTCTTATCAGACTGTCCATCACGTTCTGTGGGATATGGATTTGCCTTCACAACCCCGTCTGGTGGATTTAAAAACGGCCGACGGGGTTGTGCCGGCAATTTATGCACCGGCTAAAACGGGCAACATTTTCGTGCTTGACCGTCGTACCGGGAAGCTGATTGTCCCCGCGCCGGAAACGCCTGTGCCGCAGGGGGCTGCACCAGATGATTATACGTCGCCAACACAACCCTATTCTGAACTGACTTTTCAGCCTAAGCAAAAACTGACCGACAAGGATATGTGGGGCGCAACCCTGTTTGATCAGATGGTGTGTCGCATTATGCTCAAACAAATGCGCTATGACGGTCCGTTTACCCCACCTAACACGCAGGGGACACTGGTTTTCCCGGGTGACGTGGGCATGTTTGAGTGGGGGGGATTGCGGTCGATCCACAGCGCCAGATTGCGATTGCCAACCCGATGGCATTTCCGTTTGTCTCCAAACTGATTGAACGCGGACCGGATAACCCGGCAGTACCCAATGCCGAACACCCGCCGGGAAGTGAGATTGGCGTTAAGCCTATGTATGGCACCCCTTATTGAGTTGATTTACATCCGTTCTTGTCACCGATCGGTTTGCTGTGTCCTGCTCCGCCGTGGGGTTACATTGCGGGGATCGATCTACGGACACATAAAATCATGTGGCAACATAAGGTCGGAACCACGCGTGATGCCACACCGTTGCCGCTGCCATTTAACGTTGGTATGCCAATGCTGGGCGGCTCAATGGTCACGTCTGGCGGTGTTGCCTTCCTGACGGCAACCATGGATAACTATATCCGCGCTTTTGACGTGACAACGGGGAAAGAACTTTGGAGCGACAGATTGCCCGCAGGTGGTCAGTCAACGCCAATGACTTACTCGGAAGGCGGCAAACAGTATATTGTTACGGCCGTCGCGGGACATGGTCGCTTTGGTACCAAACAGGGAGATTATGTCGTTGCTTATACCTTGCCATAACGATTAACCAGCCAAGAAAATAATGAAAAAGGCCATGTTGCGCACAGGCCTTTTTTTTCGCAAATGAAAGCCAGATATCCGTGGCCGGTAACGGCTATTCAGTGGCCTGGATTGCCGGGAGACAATGCTTCTGCTCCTGATAAAAATCCGCCAGATCGCCGACCGAGATGGGCGCGAGGGGGTTACGAATATGATAAAACCCGACGTCTTCCAGCGGAATATGGCGTTCTGCTGCGAAGAGATGTGCGATAGTGGTGGCGCACAGGCGTCCCTGACAGGGGCCCATTCCGGTACGCAGGAAAGCTTTCAACTGATTTGGTCCGTTAGCGCCCAGCCTGATGGCCTCCCGTACTGCGGCGCAAGAAATCTCTTCACAGCGGCAGGCAAGCGCGCTGTCTTGCGGTGTTAAAATCTCGGGCGAAGGCGCGTAGAGCCGGTTGAGTAAGGGCCTGGAAGTCAAATGCGATTGGCACAGGTGTTGCGCGGCATGTTGTTCTTGCCGCATTGGCGTTGCGTCGAGTTTCCCCAGCCGATGGAGTATGATGCTGGCCGCTATTCGTCCTTCCGCCTCGGCGACGTGGTATCCGCCAATGCCGCCAGCATCGCCGGCAATAAACACGCCGGCAACCGAACTCTCCAGTTCTGCGCTGCGCCGGGGTTTAAACGCAGCGGCGATTTCATCCCAAACAAATGCGCACCCCAGTGAGCGCGCCACATGCTGTTCGGGTATTACCCCTTCGTGTAAACCGATCTGCCGGGCAGCAAAGGTCCTGGTTGTTCGACCCGTACGGCAATGAAGCACAAGTCCGCCGTGCAGGGGTTCCTGTACTATGGATACGTCGCTGACGCCGGTAAAAAAAGGCACGCGATGCCAGCGTAAAGCGGATAACAATCCGATCCCTTTGAGCAAGTAGTAACGTCCCGCGCCGGTCAGCGCATGTGGAAATGCCTTGGCCGCAGGCAACCAGTTGCGCCGTTGCGCCGTATCCAGCATGACAATATCGCGCTTTCCGGCTTTGATGCATTGCAGTGCATACAGGTAGAACAGCGGGCCAGTACCGAGTAAAAGTAACGGTCCCGCTGGCAGGATGCCATTTTTTTTGAGCAAAATTTGCAATCCGCCGATGGTGGTGACGCCTGGCAATGTCCAGCCTGGCAGCGGAACCGGTCTTTCCATTGCCCCCGTAGCCAGGATGAGATGCGGGCTGTGATGCCGGACAAGGCCGCCGGGGGTTTT
This sequence comes from Enterobacterales bacterium, assembly GCA_015655145.1. GTDB lineage: Bacteria > Pseudomonadota > Gammaproteobacteria > Enterobacterales > Enterobacteriaceae > JAATFO01. The sequence continues at coordinate 42,678 of JAATFO010000049.1, forward strand.
TAACCATACTACGCCGTCGGATTCTACGCGCCAAAGCACCGTATTGAGCGCCAGCGTCGCCGTGCTGGCGCGCAGGGCCGCAACCCGATGCTGACCATACAGGTAATCGGCGCCCAGTAGGGCAATACGCTGTGGCGACGCGGTTTCAACACCGCGCCAGATCTGCCCGCCCGGCGCGGTGTTTTCGTCAACTAACATTACACGGGCGCCGCCAGCGGATAATCGTGTCGCCGCAGCGATCCCCGCAGGCCCGGCGCCAAGCACAATAGCATCCCATTGCGTCATCGCAGGCTCCGGCTTGTCATGACTGGCGGTACTGCCATTGCATCAACGCGTGCGCCGGTCTGGCGGCTGATGAACATGTCGTGTTCGGCCAGGACCTGGCAAGCGCGCTGATTATCGGCGCCATTGATGCTCACCAGACATTCGTAACAGATCCCCATCAGGCAATAAGGTGCACGGGTTGCGCCGGAAAGTGGTGTAACGCGGAAGAAATCGATACCGGCAACCAGGAGCGCGCTGGCTACTGTATCTCCGGCGCGAAAAGGAAGGCGCTGGCCCTCGAAGTACATGATACCGGCAATCGCCGTCTCTTCAGTCAGTTGAAATCGCAAAACGCATGCTCCTCATATCCGTTGGCGCGGGGGCAAGCGTTCCCTGCGCCAGTGATTCTCCCAGGCACAGCGCATGCACACTTGCCAGCGTGACACCGCTATGACAGGTGACAACATAGGCGCCGGGATATATTTCTGCTTCGTCATACACGGGCAGACCATCTGGCGTGATGATCCGCGCCGCACCCCAGGCGCGCACCACTCGCGCCTGGCGCAGCGCGGGGAAAATGCGGCAGCCGAGGTGGCAGAGTTTGCCCATGGTTTGGACATCAGTACCCGTGGAAAAGCCGGCATCATCGTGTGAACTGCCCAGCAATAGCGTGCCTTCCCGGGTCTGCCGGATTTGATTAGACGGATAGGGTAGAAACGGACGCACCCGATCGGTGACGACGATCTGCCCGCGTTCAGGGCGCAGCGGGACATTCATCCCCAACTGGCGCGCCAGCGACGTGATGCCAAGGCCGGCGCACAGGGCGATGCGCCTGGCGTAAAACACCGTATTATCCCCGGTATAGAGGGTAAAACCGGCGCCGTGGGGCTCGATACGTTGGACCCGCTGTGGTGCTTTCCCGACACCGCCGTACTGAAGAAAACCGGCATGCAAAGCGCGCAATAAAAGCAACGGATTGACTTCGCCATCAAGATTTGACATCGAAGCGCCGAAGACCTCGGGTCCCACTTGCGGCAGCATGGCGCTAAGCGCCTCGCGGCCGATCAGCCGAATGTTGATAGCGCCGCCTTGTGTCCTGGTTTGCTGGATCACCGCCTGACGGTCGGCGAATTCTTGCTCCGACAAGCAGAAATGCAGGCCACCACCGCCACGCCAGCCCAGCGGAATACCGGTTTCTCGTTCCAGTGTTGCGGCAAAATGTGGCCATAAACCGCCTGCTTTTAATGACCAGTGCATATAGGTGGGATGGCCAAGTCCTTTGCCCTGTAGCCAGATCAGACCAAAGTTGCCCTGCGAGGCGCGCAGATCCCTGTCGCCGCCGTCCAGCATCAGGGTATCCGCACCGGCGCGGGCGGCGCCCCATGCCAGGGTTGCTCCGGTGAGCCCGCCGCCAATAATGACCAGATCATAGCGGCGCGTCATGATGAATACCGTGGTGGCACCAGCGCCATATGCATCCAGTGAATCAGTGTGACGATGTCATAAACCGGTAAACGCAACCGGTGGGCAATCGCCGCGGAATAGGGCGGAAAATTTGCGCATTCGCAGACAATCGCTCCGGTGTCGGGGTATATTTTGAGCAACTGTTCGGCGGCGGCAATGACTTCCCGCTGTTGCGCATCGCGATCAACGCCCCGTTTGTTAATGCGCATATTGGTACGCAGCAGGCTGTCCGCAGGCAAACCCACCATGGGTAGATTTGGCTTAACGCCGATATTCAGCAGATGAACATCCCGCAAGGCGTCCAGGTCAGAGACGAGGATGCCGACTCGTTTTTGCGCCGGCAGTGTGCGTTCAATCAGTGGAATTTGCAGCAACGCAGATGAAAGGAAGGGGACCGGCGCGTAGGCTGTAAGTTCGTTCTGTAGCGCGGAAAGAAAGCCGCAACTGGTGGTGATGGCGCTTACCCCAAGTTCGACCAGATCGTCAATCGCGGCAAAAAAAGCGGGTAAAGCCCGCTGTGGATCGCCGTTAATCACATCCGCCGGGCGAATGCCGCGCACAAGGCGAAACTGCACCGCAAACGGCCAGGTATTCACGTGTGCGATGTCCCCAGGCAGGCGTTCAAAACCGGTATCAAGCACGATAATACCGATGATCGTCCCATTGACCGCGCGGGCCGGAAACCCCGGCTCCATTACTGTCCCCCCCCAGTGGTAAACGCCGTTATGGCGCGCCGATGGGCGACGTGTAAAGAAGATGCCTCGCATGCTCCTGGCGCCAGTCTACGCCGTTTCTTAAGGACCCTACAGGCGGCACGGTTGATGAGGCGATGAGACTTAACGCCGCGATGGCGCAATAAAGCCACCGCGCGCAAACCATCGATGACATCAGAGGCGACTGAAATACCGATAACAGGCCGTGGCCGCTGTGACATTATTTCTCTCCAAACCAGTCAGCGAGATTGATGTCATCAGCCAGGCGGATTTTTTTGCGCCTGAATTCTTCTTCTCGTCCCCAGGGCCTGGTGGCGTCAATAAGCAGCCGTCCCCAGTGATCTTTGGCTTCATCACGATAAAATGAGGGCGTATCGGGGATAATCATCATATCCTTGTCTGGCCGAGAGCGGGTAAGAATGGCCCACATGACATCATCCATATCATTGATATTGACATCTTGATCCACCACGGTTATCACCTTGGCCCAGATGGGTTCAGCGCCGATAGTCGCAAGCATTACCTGGCGTGCATGCCCCTCAAATTGCGGATCTATCTGGATAACAGCATGGTTGACGAAGGGCTGGCATGCGACGTTAACAATACCAGGCAAGGCGGCGTTGAGACGCTGATAAATATTGGCCGATACAGAAAGTTCAAGGGTCAGCACTTCTTCTGCGGAACCGCACAAAATAGAGTGGAAGATGGCATCCTGTCGGGCTGTTACGCCTAACACCTCGAACACCGCATTGGGGCCGACGGGCACGTAATAACCCATAAATTCACCAAAGGGGCCTTCCGGACGGCGTACATTGGGCAAAAAACGGCCTTCAATGACGATTTCCGTTTCGGCGGGTACCTCAAGATTAATGTGTTTGCATTTACGCATTGCAATTGGCGCGCCGCGCAGTTGTTCCGCGACCTTGAGTTCATCGACATCATAAGGCAGTGGCGCCGCCGCGGTAAGAAAGGCTTGCGCAGGCGCGCCGATCAGCATCGCTGCTTCCAGCGGCTGGCCCATTTTCTCCGCTTTTTCATGATACAAGGTCAGATGATGGCGTGGGGCGAGCCGGCAGCGGAGTTCTTTGTCGCTAATGAACATTGCGCGGTGATAAGACAAATTACCGATGCCGGTTTCCGGGTCTTTAGCAATAAACATGGATGAGGTGAAGTAGGGGGCGCCATCACGATCGGAATAAGTAATCAGCGGCAAATCAGACAGTGAAACATCGACGTATTGGATCGACTGCTGGGGCGTCTCTGGCATGCCGGACGGATTATTTGCCGCCAGCGATGACAGATTGCTCCACTGCCGGCAAAAATCTTCAGGTTGAATGCCAATCACTTCGGCAAGCCGTGAACGACTGCCATAAACATTGGTCACCACCGGAAAGGATGTGCCTTTTACCTTTTTGAACAGAATCGGTTTCCCCCATTTTTTTTGCGCCTGCAAGGTGACGGCCGCAAGTTCGTGGTAAGGGTCGATCTCTTTGTCTACGACCAATAAATCTCCGCGCGCTTCAAGTCGACGAATAAACTCCCGCATAATAAGGCCTTATCTGTTTTTTACATTGAACATGGACGGTGTCATACGGCCATGGCGCGCTTCATGAGAGCTGCGCAGGCGATATCGATCTCCCGGATACAGAAAACGGCTGCGAGTGACGGGAACGCCATCGCACCAGGTGGAACGGTCAAGCAATAAACAGGGCTGGGAATCATCTATCTGCAATAACTGTTGTGCTTCTTCATTGGGTCGCACGGCACGAATCATATTATCTACGGTGGTGACGGTGGTATTGCGCAGCAAGTACGAATGCGGCGGCGTTATCGTGAAGTCTTGCTCAAGATAATCCGGCGCCTGGGCGGCATTAACGAAGCGATCTTCGATCTGGATCGGGGTTCCATCCTCCAGATGCAACAAACGCGAATGATAAATCGTCTGATCGGCGGTCACGGGCAACATACTGCGCAGGGGACTTTCCCTGGGCAGTATGCCGTGGAAAATGACCTGACAGTGGTGCACGCCGCTATTCTGTGCGATTTCATCGGCAATATCCGGCAAGGTAAAGACCGCGCATTGCATCCTCGGACCGACGACAAAAGTTCCGCGCCCCTGGATGCGGATCAATACCCCTTCCGCCTGAAGTTCGCGCAACGCACGTCTTACCGTTAACGGCGAGACGCTGAATTCTTCAGCCAGTACCGATTCCGTGGGGATCTGAAAATCGCTGGGCCACTCCTCGGCTTCGATACGGCGATCGATGGCTATCTTGATTTGTTCGTACAGCGGCTGATCGTTATTCATTATTTTCCGTCTTAACTGATATCACTTTGTGTTTTGAAAAGGGGTTGTTTATTTAATTGTTAAAAATCAATTTGTTAATTAATATTTTCATCTCAATAATCATTATTATATCTACGTAAAGGTTAATTAGTCAGCAATTTATCCATACTTTTTTCCTATAGTCATATCATTGACTGTCAATAGTGATATCAATTATATCTGTTTGCAACACGTTTACCCTGCAAGCCGCAAAGCTGGATTCACATCACAATTATCGGGAGAAAGTATGTCTGCAACTGAACTGCCAAAATTGGCCATGTACATCGGCGGAGAATGGTTACCTCCCTTGTCCGGTCAGTATTTTGAAACAGTGGATCCCTATACGGCCAGGCCCTGGGCGCTCATTCCCCGGGGAAATAAAGATGATGCTGATCGGGCTATTAACGCCGCGCACCACGCTTTTCAGCATGGTCCCTGGGGACGGATGCATCCTACACAGCGGGGACGGGTGCTGTACCGGTTCGCCGACTTGATCGAAGCCCACGCGGATGCGCTTGCTGAGCTGGAAGTGCGGGATAACGGGCGCCTGCTTGAGGAGATGCGCCATCAAATTCGCTATATCCCTCACTGGTATCGGTACTATGCGGGTCTGGCGGATAAAATTGAAGGCGTGGTCCATCCTTGCGATAAACCAGCATTGAGCTTTTCGCGCCATGAGCCGCTGGGCGTCTGCGTTGGTATTGTGCCCTGGAATGCCCCATTATTACTGTTCTCACTGAAAGCGGCACCCGCACTGGCTGCCGGTAATACGTTGGTGATGAAACCGGCGGAACATACCTCAGCCAGTGCGCTCAAGCTGATGGAACTGGTGGAGCAGGCGGGGTTCCCGCCCGGCGTGATTAACGTGGTAACAGGGTTCGGTAGTGAAGCCGGTGAACCGCTGGTGACACATCCTTTGACGCGCCATGTCGGCTTTACCGGCTCCACGCGCACGGGGTCGCATCTCTATGCGCTTGCTGCTCGTGATATCAAACGCGTCAGCCTGGAACTGGGCGGAAAATCGCCGAATATCATCTTTGCCGATGCCGACCTGGATAATGCGGTGCGCGGCGTGGTCGGCGGTATTTTTGGTGCTACCGGCCAAACCTGTATCGCCGGTTCCCGTTTGTTGGTCCATCGCAGCATTCAGGCGCAGTTTCTGGAAAAACTGACGGCATTTACTCGTCAGGCACGAATTGGCGATCCCCGGAATCCGGCTACCTGCATTGGCCCCATCGCCAATCAGATGCAATACGATCGCATCCTGCAATATATCGATATCGCCCGTCAGGAAGGGGCTGAGCTGCTGATGGGCGGTAAACGCCCGACACTTGACGAGTGTCAGGATGGCTTCTTTATTGAGCCGACCATTTATACCGGTGTGAATAATGATATGCGGATTGCGCGCGAAGAGATCTTTGGTCCGGTGCTGTCAACCCTTGCGTTTGATGAACCTGAGGAGGCGCTGGCTATCGCCAATGATAGCGAGTTTGGCCTTGCGGCAGGCATCTGGACTTCGGATATACGCCTCGCGCTGAGGATGTCGGAAAAACTTGAAGCCGGCAGCGTGTGGATTAATACCTATCGCGATATCTCCTATACCACGCCGTTTGGCGGTTATAAGAAAAGCGGCATTGGCCGCGAAAACGGTGTCGCAGGTATTTATGAATATTTGCAGACCAAGGCGGTATGGATCTCAACCGCGAATGAAATTGAAAATCCCTTTGTGATTGGTTAGCTCTCGGGAGCACGTTATGGATCTCAGAAAAGGCAGCGAAATTCTTGCCGACGAATTAAATATCAATCACGCGGATATGATCTGGCATGTGCCCGGAGAAAGTTTTTTGTCGGCATTGGATGCGCTGGCGATGCGTCATCCGGAGATCCAGAGTATCTGTTGTCGCCATGAAAATGGCGCTGCGCAAATGGCTGAAGCCTACGGCAAGCTCACCGGGCGACCGGGGATTGTATTTGTTACGCGCAGCCCTGGCGCCACCAATGCGGTTAATGGCATTCATACCGCCTTTCAGGATGCCTCTCCCGTGATACTTATTATCGGGCAGGTGAAACGCAGTATTCTGGAGCGCGAAGCCTTTATGTCTTACGACTTCCGTACCCTGTTCCATCCGATGACCAAATGGGTCGGGCAGATTGACAGCGCGGCGCGTATCCCCGAATTTATCCAGCGCGCTTACCAAACGGCGATGTCGGGTCGTAAAGGGCCGGTGGTATTGGTTATTCCGGAAGATGTGCTGGAAGAGAGCTGCCTGGTTGCCGCAGGCCAGCCTGCAGAGCCTTCGCGTGCCGGCGCAGTAACTCAAACGGATATTGATGATATTTTCGCCATGCTCAGCGCGGCTGAACATCCGTTGTTGATTGTCGGTGGCAGCGGATGGGATGTCGCGGCGCGCAATGATATTCAGCAATTTGCCGGGGAAAATGCTATTCCGGTCGTCACAACGTTTCGCCGGCGCGATATTATCGACCATCGTTTGTCATGCTATGCCGGAGAAATCGGCATCGGTTCCAATCCGGCCCTGTTAAAACATATCCGGGATACAGATTTTATTCTGGTTTGTAATGATGCCTTGAGTGATGTGAATACCATCGGCGCAGGGTATATGGAGGGATTTACTCTCTTTTCCATCCCGTGTCCAAAACAGAAAATTGTTCATGTCATGCCGGATCACAGCGAACTGAACCGGGTATTCCGCACGGCGCTGGCGCGGGTGGCCGATGTGGGTTCTTTTGCACAGGCGCTGGCGCAGCATCCACCGCTCAATAAACCGCAGCACCGGGCATGGATGCAGACGCTGCGCGCCACTTTTCTGCGGGAAGTTGCTCATCAGCCCTGCCCAGGCAAGATCGATTTGCCCGCGATAATGAGCCAGCTCAGGGAAAAATTACCGCATGACGCCATCGTCACCAATGGCGTCGGCGCCTATGCAACGTGGAGCCAGCGCTATTTCCCTCATTATCAACTGTCCACTCAATTGGGTCCGATCAGCGGCACCATGGGATATTCACTGCCCGCTGCCATTGCCGCTAAACTACTGTTTCCGCTGCGGACGGTGGTTTGCCTGGTGGGCGATGGCTGCTTTCAAATGAGCAGTGAAGAGCTGGCTACCGCGGTCCAGTACGGTGCCGCTATCGTTATTATCATCTTCAACAACAGCCTGTATGGCACCATTCGTATCCATGAAGTTAATCGTCTTTCCGGACGGGCACACGGTACTGACCTGGTGAATCCCGATTTTTGCGCATTAGCCCGGGCATATGGCGCTCATGCCGAAAAAGTCACCACCACCGATGAATTTATGCCGGCTTTCGAGCGTTGTGTGCAGACGGGTCAGCCGGCCCTGATTGAGCTGGAAATTGAGCAGGAAACCCTTCATGCGCGCTATTCATTAAGCGAGCTACGGGCCAGGAATCAGAAGTAAGCCTTACTGAGGATGTTTTCACGCGTTGATGCCTTTTGTCGCCAAAAGGGAAGGGAGTCATTGTTTTGTTTTCTGTTAAATAAAGTTATCACAGGAGAGTAAAATGAATTCCAATATTGCATCGCTGGCCGCCGTTGTAGGTTTATCTGCGCTAATGTCATTTACTGTGTCTGCATGCGATCTGCGTGTCACCACGTGGGGGGGAAGTTATCAGGCAACCTATGAGTCCGTAGCCAAAAAATTTGAAGACCAATATAAATGTAATATTCAATGGGTGGTCGGGTCCAGCCCGGATCATTTGATAAAAGCGCGTCTCGGACAAGTGGATGTCGTTACCAATACGTTGTTGAATTCTATTGCCGGCGAAAATGAGGGACTTTGGATCCGACTGGATAAATCAGCTATACCTAATATGGCCAATCTTTACAGTAACGCGGTTTACTCGCCTTATACTATTTATGCAAATGTCGGCGATTATGTCCTGGCTTACAATAAAGATAAAATTCCGCAGGCACCACAAAGCTGGAATGCCTTATGGGATAAAAAATATAAAGACCATGTTGTGATTTATGGTTTTGATCACATTCCCACCTTAAGCCTGACGGTGATGCAAGCAGAACAACATGGCGGCAGCGTTGATAATATTGATCCAGGTCTGAAACGCATGGCCGAACTTGAAAAAAGCGGTAACCTGATTGGCGCGCTGGATGTTGAAAGCCAGATGGTCTCCCTGTTCCAGACAGGAGATGCGTGGCTTGGCATGATGGCGACAGGCAGAATGAAAGAGCTTTATGAAAAAGGCGTGACAAACATTGCGTTTACCCGTCCCAAAGAGGGAACGTTCCCCTTAATTACCACGGTGAATATCACCAAATATACTAAAGACCAGAAACTGGCTCAGGCATTTGTGAATTATATTTTAAGCCCGGAAGTACAATTAGCTTTTGCTACACGAAATCTCTACGCGCCGACGGTAAAAAACGTCACGATTCCGGCCGATTTCAAATATGCTAATCTGTTGGTGAAAGATGAGGCGTTTAACCGATTGTATTTACCTAATCAGCAAAAAATAACCGACCATAAAGCGCAATGGCAACAGAGTATTAATGAACTCTCATCACAATAAAATTATGAGTTCAGTAAATATAGGTCTCTCAGTTAAATGAATGTGAGTCGGGATGTCTCAGACCCGGAATATTTCTTAATATTAAATGTGAACGGTATGAATGATAATGTAATTCAGGTCAATAGTATTGTTAAACGTTATGGAAATACCGTTGCAGTTAATGGTGTCTCATTTAATGTTAAACAAGGCGAGTTTGTCTCGCTTCTTGGTCCGAGCGGCTGCGGAAAAACCACGACATTACGCATGATTGCCGGGTTTGTTGAGGCTTCCGGCGGCACGATTAATGTTCATGGCCGCGATGTAACGCATTTACCGCCAGAGAAACGTAATGTCGGTTTTGTTTTTCAAAACTATGCGTTATGGCCTCACATGACGGTAGCTGAGAATGTTGCGTTTGGTTTAAGGCTCCGCAAAAAAAACCAGGCGTTTATTCGGCAGAAAATTGAGGATTCATTGGGGGTAGTCGGCCTGGCAGGCTATGAGTCTCGCCTGCCGAGGCAACTCTCCGGCGGTCAACAACAGCGCGTGGCACTGGCTCGCGCGCTGGCGCTGGAACCGGAGCTGCTGTTAATGGATGAACCGCTAAGCAACCTCGATCGCGCGTTACGCGTCTCCATGCGTCGTGAACTCAAGGAATTGCAAAGCAAAATGAAGATGACCACCCTGTATGTGACGCATGATCAGGAAGAGGCGCTGTCAATGTCGAACCGGGTAGTGATCATGAATAAGGGAAACATAGAACAAATCGCGGTTCCCCATGAGCTTTATGAGTCCCCGAACAGTGCATTTGTTGCCGATTTCGTCGGCATCACCAATTTCCTTGAAGGGCATATTGTTGCGCACGGCGCAGGGTATTCAACACTTCATTTGCAGCCCGGCCTGATAATACAGACGACCATGCCGGTCCCGATATTGGCCGGCCGGCGGATTATGGCCTTGTTGCGACCGGAGAAGTTAACCGTGATCACCCATGCGCCACCCGCAGGAGATAATATCCTTCAGGGCCGGATTATCTTATCCGAATATTATGGTGCGGTTGTGCGCTACAGTATTTTGACCGGGGAAAACAAGATTCTCAGGGCGGAGGTGCATAATATTGATAAAGTTTATGAGAATGGGACGCCGGTCTGGATGCGTATCGAACCGGATTCCCTGCGTGTCATTCCCTTTGAGGGAGAACATTAAATGTTTGGAAAACTATTCCCCCAGCTTTCACCGGTGTTGGTGATCATCTTCGTGTTTTCCATTCTGCCATTAATATGGATCATCCGCACCAGCTTGAATGGCGCTGTGGGCGGGGCCGTCGATGTCTATATACCTGATATCGCCAATTACATGAAATTCCTCGGGAGTAAATGGTATCTTATCAATACGCTATGGTTTTCATTAAAAATTGCTTTTCTGTCCACGATTATTTCTGTCATTTGCGGCTATCCGGTATCGCTTTATATCGCTAAGTGTCGTGGAGTGCAGCGCAATATCATGCTTTCTTTGACAATCGCGCCGCTGCTTATCGGCCTGGTGACGCTGGTCTACGGCTGGATTGTGATTTTTCGCGGCGGCGGTTTGCTCAATGCGTTAATGATATCGTTGCATATTTATGATAATCCCGTTCGCTATATGTGGGATATCAAAGGCGTGGTCATCCTGTTAATTTATATTGGCATCCCCTACATGGTGTTATCGCTGGTGGATTCCATTGAAAAAATAAACCCTTTTCTGGCAGAAGCCGCGCGCAATGTAGGTGCCGGGCCATGGAAAACTTTTTGGAAAATCACCTTTCCGCTCACTATGCCGGGTTTATATGCTGGAATAGTGATTGTTTTTGCGCTAAATTTTTCCGCTTTTTCGGTACCGATGATGATCGGCAACAGCAATACGCAGATGCTTGGTCTGGTCATTTATCGTGAAGCGCTACTGAATAATAACTTACCCTTTAGTTCTGCATTGTCCATTATCATGAGCGTGGTTAACGCTGTTGTCATCATAGGATTAACCGTGATTTTTAGTCGGCTTATTTTAAGAAAGCTGGAGAATGTACAATGAGGTCGATCGATATTGGACAGTCCGGACTGCGTCTTTTCACCTTTATTGTGATGTTGTTTTTGGTATTCCCGGTGTTAATCACGCTGATCGTGTCTGTTAATCCGAGGGAATTTATTCTGCCGCCGTCGGGAGTGACGCTGCGCTGGTTTTATGCCGCCTGGACATCCGATAGTTTTCTGCATGCGATGGGCGTTAGTTTGTGTCTTGCCGTTGTTTCGGCGTTGCTGGCAAATATATTAGTGCTGCCTGCCGCCATGGCGCTGACCCGTTATAATTTCCGGGGGAAAAAATTCATTAACCTGCTGATTATGTCGCCGCTGCTGATCCCCACCACGATTTTTAGTCTGGCGCTGTATATATTTTTTGTCAAAATAGGTCTTGGTGCTGGCCTGGTCGCGCTGCTGATTGGCCATATCCTGCATTTAGTGCCGTATGCCCTGCGGGTATTAACCGCAAGCCTGCATCAGTTTGACGCCTCATGCGAGGAGGCAGCGCGTAATGTTGGCGCGGGTCGTTTCAGAACGCTGATTAAAATTACGCTGCCCGCAATTCGAACGGGGATAATATCCAGTATGGTATTATGTTTTATTTTATCCTGGAATGATTTTCCGGTTTCGGTCTTTTTATCACCGCCGGGTTGGACGCCATTACCGGTTGAACTTTATTCTTATATAAAATTCCAGTATGACGCCGTGGCTGCTGCACTGGCGAGTTCACTGATCCTTATTTCTATTGCGGCAATGATTATTTTGGACAAAATGGCGGGGCTGAGCCGCGTCTTTCGTCATTAATCGCGCAGCGTCACGTCACGTAATTACCTCGACGTGACGGCTGCTTTATGGTGCCAGACCCGTTAGTTGCGATCTTCTCTGCATTAAACAACGTGTGATGCCTGAATATTGCATCGTTTTTTCATGACATCGGTGTATTTTTCGCTTGCTCCACGTCAGATCAATTTTGATGGTCTTCGCGCTATAAGGCGCCAGTCAGATATTGTGCTTCACCGAAACCGAAACTCCAGTCGCCTTTTTGATTGGTGATGAAGGTGACCATGAGATCAGTTCCGTCAATGCCGCAATGTTGTTGCAGCTCCTGAGCCAGTAAGGTCATAAACCGCCGTTTCTGTTCTTCACTGCGGGGACTGGTATAAACACGTACCATAATCAGCTTGTCGCTGCGGCTGAAGCCCAGTCCGGTATCGAGAAAAATCATCTTGTTACGCTGGTTTTCATAAAGTATCTGGTAACGATCGCGTTCCGGGACCTGGAACGCAGTAATAACGACCCGGTGCGCGGTATCAAGCAGGGTTTTCAGTTCGGCGGCGGACCGCCCTTCGATCACGTCAAATTGTAATAACGGCATACATAACCTCCATAAGGTGCTTTTGATAATGCTATTTTGGCCTTTTGTCGTGCCGGGAAAAAGCGCTATAGTTGAATTGATTATTTACTATTTTGAACAATCATCATGAAAAATACGCCAACAGACGCACTATGGACGCACTTATACTGGCTGACCGTCTTGGCCGAGCAACACAGTTTCACTCGCGCGGCGGAGCGACTTGAAGTAAGCAAAGCCGCAATGAGTCAGAAAATTAAACAATTGGAGGCGTTGATTGGTGTGGCGCTGGTACAGCGCACGACACGAAGTGTGCGTCTGACCAGCGCAGGGGAACAGTTGGTGGCGGAGCTACATCAGCCGTTCGCTCAGATATCGAAAAGCTTTTTAGCGCTGCGGGATGCCACTGGTCCGATACGGGGGCGGGTACGCGTGACCGCGCCGGTGGCGTTTGCTCGTCAGCAACTGGTGCCCCGTATCAGTGCATTTCTGCATGCGTATCCACAGGTCCACATTCAGCTTGAAGTGTCTGATCGTCTCGTCTCGCTGGCCGGCGAAGGATTCGATCTGGCGATTCGCCATAGTAATCATTTGCCGGAAACCCATGTCGCGCTGCAACTGTGTGCGACACGAACACTGCTGGTTGCGGCGCCGGAGTACCTTGATTCTCGTGGCACGCCCGACCATCCGCTGGCGCTGGCGGCACATAATTGTCTTTATTATCCGCGGGGAACTGATCTGCCGTGCTGGCGATTTGCTCGTGATTCCTGGCGCGAGGAAACATTATCGGTCGATGTGAAAGGCCCGTTTGCCACCAATAATAGCGAATCTATACGCGATGCGGCATTGAGCGGGCTGGGGATTGCCTTGCTGCCTGACTTCAGTGCGCGAACCTCCATCGCCTCAGGTGAATTGTGTGAGGTACTGCCGGACTGGCGCATTATCGACGCATTCGCCAACAATATCTGGATAATCCGTCCTTATGCCCCTCATGTGCCGCAGGCGGTGTTGACGTTTACTCACTGGCTGCGTACGGAGTTCGGCCATTAGCCAGAATTGATGACGGATGCCGCAATATCGTCTACAGAATAAAGAGATTACCATGTCGAATATCGGGAATAATTCAGCGGTAATCTATGACCCGACTTGATGCGGGAACGTTATTTTTACCGCGATTATCCTGATAATTTGATTTTATTAATCGCTGGTATTACCTGAATGACAACCTGTATTTTATTCAATTTTACGGTGTGAGCGTCGTAGCGTTAATTCGCCGCTATAGAACGTATCGGTATCATTTGGATCAGGCTGCAGAACACGACGAACAGCGTCGGCGACGAGTGGTTTTATCGGCTGGGAATAGGTTGTGAGTTGATAGGCTGAAGCTGATGCGAGCTCAATATTATCAAAACCAACAATACCAATGTGGTGGCTACCGTCAGCGTCAATTAATGCATCCATGGCGCCAATGGCAATGATATCATTTTCACAGAAAAGGGCATCAATGTGTTCTGTTGCTGGGGTCGTGAGTAAATATGCGCGCAATGCCGCATAACCATCGCTTCGTTGATAGTTATTCACATCGAGCGTCAGCGACACGTCACTGCCTAACGCTTGCAATGTGTCCCGGTATCCTTCAAAACGCAGCAATGGGCTTGAGTTAGTCTCGGGACCTTTCATGTAGCCAAATCGCGTATAACCTTCCTGGTACAACAGTTGGGCGATGCGCTGACCTGCCTGATAGCCGTCCGTGCTTACGACCTGGATACTCGGATTGGTGTTATTGCGACATAACTGCACCAGAGGAATGTTATGGATATCCTGAGCGAAAGTAATCAGGTCGTCGGATAAGGCGGTACCCAGAAACAATAAACCATCAATTTGCAACTGTTCGGCCAGCGTTATCGCCGCCTCATAACTTGCTTTGGCGGTAATGTTCAACAGCATGGCCATATAGCCTTTACTCTGCAACTGTTGCGTCAATTCGTTAAGCAGGGCAATAAGGTTTGGATTGCCGGGTTGATCAATCACGACGCCAATAATATGCGAACTTTTCTGCGACAGACTGCGCGCCAACAAGTTTGGACGGTAGTTGAGTTCTTTGGCCGAAGCCAACACCCGCTGGCGTGATGTCACCGAAATCGAGGATCCTTCGATAAAGGCGCGTGATACCGTCCATTTAGAAACACCGGCCCGTTTTGCTACATCGCTCGCTGTGGCTTTCTGTCGTGAGTCCGATTTTTTTCCCTGCTTCATCATTTAACGTATATTATTTGAAATTGGCACGTTGCAATCATGTTCTAATACGATTGTAACAACAAGATCTGGATCATGTTTTTAACCTATTATTATCATTTTTTGTGATCGATCATTTAATTTTCTATTTTAAGCATTGCCATGCCACCCCGAAATCTTGAATAAAAGATGCGACCGGCGTCTTTGCATTTACAGGTGTTAATAATAAGAGCCTGGCCCAGTAGGTATTATTGTCGCTGTCAATGTGGACACCGACAACGCGTAGAAATCGGAATGTACACATAGTACGTGAGGATTTCGCGCACTGCCCAGGGCCAACGTAGCAAGTAAAATTTGCCTGATGAGATAGGCTCTAAATACTGGATGGCGTGTTTTTGATACAGAGGATTACTTCATCTTTTTTTGCACCCGAGTGCAAAGGTCGGTTTTTTTGTTATTTTTTTTGCACCCGGGTGCAAAAGACAATTTCGTCCATGCAGTGATGAAATCCGCTCGCTAAACTGAAATATAAGGAATTTTTATGGTAAACGGTGAAAAAATGATTCCGCGCCCACTACGCTGGGCGATGATCGGCGGTGGGCGTTTGAGCCAGGTAGGCTATAAGCACCGTAGTGGCGCATTACGTGACAATACGGCTTACCGTCTGGTTGCTGGCGCATTCGATATTGACGCCGAAAGGGGACGTGATTTCGGTGTTAATTTGGGGCTGGATCCCAGTCGTTGTTATAACGACTACAAACAATTAATTCATGCCGAAAGCCAGCGTGACGATGGGGTTGAGGTTGTCACCGTTGCGACGCCCAATGGCACGCATTACGAGATTACCCGTGCTGCGCTCGAAGCCGGTTTGCATGTTATCTGCGAAAAACCCCTGGTCTTCACCTCCGCGCAAGCGCAAGAAATTAAGGCATTGGCGGAAGAGAAAAAACGTATTGTCGGCGTCACATATGGTTTTTCCGGCCATCCTTTACTGATGCAGATGCGTGCAATGATCGCGCGTGGCGATATTGGTGAAGTCAGAATGGTGGAGCTGCAATATACCCATGGCTTCAGTGCAAACGCCGGGGCTGAGAAGAGTAGTGACGCGGCAAAGTGGCGTGTGGACCCCAAAATATCCGGGCCCAGTTTTGTTCTGGGCGATATTTCTACCCACACCTACTACATTTCGCAACTGGTTTTGCCGCAGTTACGTCTCAAAGAACTGTTGTGCGATCGTCAGAGCTTCATCCCTTCACGAGCGCCGCTCGAAGACAATGCGTTGGTCCTTATGCACTACCACGGCGGTGCGGTGGGTAGAATGTGGGCATCGGCCGTGAATACGGGTTCGATGGATAGCCAGAGTATTCGTGTTATTGGATCCAAAGCCAGTCTGGAATGGGGAGACTACAATCCCGGAGAGCTAAAATATCAGATCCAGGGGCAACCTTATCAGGTTATGCATCATGGCATGCCCTATCTGGACGAAAGCGCGCTTGAATATGAACGGCTTGGCGCCCTGCATACCGAAGGGCTGGCGGAGTCGTGGGCCAATATCTATCTGCAATGCGCTATTGCGATTAATGCCAAACAGACGGGCGATACCGTTACCCTGAAAAAATTAATCTATCCGGATATTAATGCCGGTCTGGAAGGCGTGCGCTGGATTGAAAATTGCGTACGCTCCGCCAATAACGGTTCAAGCTGGGTTAATTTCGAATAAAAACAGCTGCCGACATTCTTTCTGTATTGACTGGAGCGGATCGCCGCCGTTTTGAAAGCATGCCGACAGTTTACGACGCTCTGGCGTTAGGTTCCCGGCTAACAAAGTGGGGCTGCCAGGCGTGAAGATGATGCTTTGTAGAACAGGATTACTTATGAAACTCGCATTATGTACTGATGTTCTGGCCAATCTGCCCTTTACGGAGATGCTGGATCGGGTGAAGGGTTATGGGCTTAGCGGCGTTGAAATGACCGCCGGTGGCTGGGCATCCTGTCCGCATGTTAAAACCAATGAATTACTGGAATCACCGGAAAAACGGGCTGCCTTTCGCCGGGAACTGGAAAAGAGAGATATGGAAATCGCTGCGCTGAACTGCTCCGGTAATCCATTGGCTCCAGGGGAACTCGGCAAGTCACACACGGCCAGTAGCTATAAGACGGTTGAACTGGCGGGTAAGCTGGGAGTGAAAAAAATTGTCATGATGAGTGGGCTGCCCGGCGGCGGGCCGGATGACCAGATCCCAAACTGGATTACCTCGACGATATCCTGGCCAGATTACATGCCGGGCGTGATTGATTATCAGTGGAATAAGGTTGCTATTCCCTGGTGGAAGCAGTTTGTGGCGCATGCCAAACACCATGGCGTTGAAAAGATAGCACTCGAGGAATTCCCCAGCCAACTGGTTTATAACCCTTCCACATTATTACGTCTTCGTGACGCCGTTGACGACATGATCGGCATGAATTTAGATCCGTCACACCTTATTGCCATGGGCGCTGAACCGATCGCGGCGGCAAGAAAACTGGCCGGTGTGGTTTTCCATGTGCATGGCAAAGATGCGCGAATTGAGCGCGGACTGGCCGATATTGACGGGTTACTGGAATACCAGCCAGTGACGGAATCAAAAAACCGTACCTGGAACTATGTCGCGGTCGGTTGCGGTAAGAACCTGCAGTGGTGGAAAGAGTTCTTTTCTGTTTTGAGCATGACCGGGTACAACGATTGGGTTTCACTGGAAATGGAAGATCTCACCATGTCCGTGGAGGCAGGCATCGAAACCTCGATTCAGGCCTTGCTGCAAACCATTAGCCGATAAATCGCATTAATGCTTCACAAAGGGCGCGGGGTCGCTTCCCCGCGGATCTCCCTGAGGCCAGTGTCGCCGATTTCACCTGCAATCATGCAACGTCCGGGATATCTCGATTATTTAATTATCAGCAAGCGTTATCGAAAAATGAATATCCCAACGTCCACCATCACCTGATGTTCGCCTGTCAGGTGATATACCATCGTATGGAGTTTGCTTTATGGAACCATATATAACCAGGAATCCTGCATCAGGACCTAATAGCAACGCCAGAACTGAACCACTTGTTAAAATCATCACTGTGATAGCCACATTGGGGGGATTGCTGTTTGGCTATGACACTGGCGTCATCTCCGGGGCTCTGTTGTTTATGGGACCTGAATTGGGCCTTACGCCAGCTACCACTGGACTGGTGACCAGCTCGTTGTTGGTCGGTGCCGCCACGGGCGCCTTACTGGCTGGCAAGATGGCCGATAAGGTTGGCCGTCGCAGGATTATCCTGGTGCTGGCGATTATTTTTATTATTGGTGCGCTGGGATCGGCAATGGCGCCCAATCTAACAACCATGGTAATACTCCGAATGATTCTGGGATTAGCCGTAGGTGGGGCAGGAACCACCATCCCGGTATTTATCGCGGAAATCGCACCGGCAAATAAAAGAGGACAACTTGTTACCGTCAACGAATTAATGATCGTCACCGGACAGATGCTGGCGTACGTTTCAAACTTCGCCTTTAACCAGGTTTGGGGGGGAGAAAATACCTGGCGCTGGATGCTCGGCATAGCGAGTTGTCCAGCCGTTTTGCTGTGGCTGGGGATGCTGTTTCTGCCTGATACGCCGCGTTGGTATGCGCTGAATGGACGGGTTGCTGAAGCACGCCGTGTGCTGGAGAAAACACGATCGCATCAAGATGTTGACTGGGAAATGATGGAGATTGAAGAAACTCTCTCTTCATCTTCTGCCGAACAGAAAGGATCTTTTAATGATCTTAAAATACCCTGGATGAGAAAAGTATTCTTGATAGGGATCGGTCTGGCATTTTTTCATGCGGCCACGGCGGTGAATAGCATCATGTATTATGCTCCGACAATACTGGAAAACACGGGGCTCACCCGAGATGCCGCGCTATTTGCCACCATTGGCAACGGGGCTATTTCGGTAATAATGGTGATGTTCGGCATTTGGTTATTGGGCCGCGTCGGCCGACGAAAAATGGTTTCGGTTGGCCAGATAGGTAGTACGTGTTGTTTATTTCTGATTGCCGGGATTTCGGCTTTCATGCCAGAGTATATTAATGGCGAAATAAATATTATCCGTAGCTATCTGGTATTAGGCGGGATGCTGCTGTTTCTGTGTTTTCTCCAGGGCGCTTACGCACCGGTTCTGTGGCTCATGCTGTCAGAAATATTTCCGTCCAGAATTCGGGGGATTTGTATGGGTGGTGCAGTTTTCGCGCTATGGGGATCCAATGTTTTTATCACGATGTCATTTCCTGTATTGCTTAATGCTTTTGGGCTATCAGGCGCGTTTTCTACTTATGGCATAATAGGCATTATAGGAAGTATTTTTGTGCTCAAGTTTATTCCTGAAACCAAAAACAGAAGCCTTGAACAAATAGAACATTATCTGAAAGAAAAATTTACTGACGGACCAGTAAAGGCCGTGTTATCCAAAAAAAGTGAATTAGGTCGGCACGCTGAGTAATCATGGTTGTTATAAATTATCTGAATGTACATAGTATTGCTGTCTTTTTAAAGCAGTAATGTCAGATGCAGATCAGTCCATGAGGAGGAATAAATTAACAGGTAAAAAACAGGTGCATAAGTGATATTATGCACCTGATATTGTAGTGAATGACTATGACGTATAAGCAGTTAAACTCTGATAATTATCTTTCCCTATTTGCCATAAATCATCTTCCCAGTGTGTTGGGCTGAGTTGTTCCGGGCACCAAACTCCGTTATACCCTGTGGCCCGAACCGCCGCAATCCAGGCGGGGATATCAACATCACCTTCTCCGGGTTGATAATCGCGTTGCACCCATTCATCCCATTTTTCGCCCTCACGCGCAGCCCGACCATCGCAGAAATGAACGCCATAAATAAGTTCAACCTCCATATTGGCTACTTCATCTGGTGAAGTATTGCCACCTGCATGAAGGTGCCAAAAGTCGATAACGAGTCCTACATTATCACGATCAACTTTCTTAATTATATTAATGGCCTGGCTAAGGCTGTTAAATGACGTAAATGCCACGACTTCAATCTGGAATTTTATTCCGTAAGGTTTACCTGTATCGGCAATATCACGGATGTTCTTTATCAGAATAGTGTTCCTGGTTTCTTCATCCAAATCATTAATTTCTTCAAGCGCCATGATTTGCACCACGGGGCAACCGAGTTTTTTTGCGGCGTGACAAAGTTTATGTGCTTCCTGGAGCATAGCCTCCCGCTCAAGCGTTTTGTGTCGGCCAATACGCTTGAGTGCATTAATACAACTTATCTCAATATGGTATTTATCTAATGCGGCATTGAGCTTTTCGTAAGAACCACCATTATCCAGATAGCGGAACAGATGCTCTGGCAGTAATTCGAGAGCATCAAAACCACTTTCTCTGGCAATCCTGATTTGTGTGATGGCATTGCTGTACCATACAGAAACGCCATGTAGTGCTTTTTTCATACGATGTCCTTTTAATACAGAATATGAGATGACCCTGAATAGACAAACAGTACGCTAAGGTTTTTCCCATGTGGTAAAGCTATAAATGAATGCGCTTTACTGAATGCGCGCGCGACCCTTGCTAAATACTCAATGTTTACGCTAATAGTCTGGCCCATAAGGCAAATTTTACTTGCCGCTTTGGCCCCGGGCAGTGTGCGCGAAATCCTCACGTACTACGTATACGCGCCGGTTTCTCCGCGCTGTCGGTGCCCACATTGACGGCGACAGTAAGACCTACTGGGCCAGGCGCTAAGTGGGTTGATGACGTACTTTTTATGGCAATAATAGTTCATTTTGTGTATTTATGGAATTTAATTTCCGTAGTCAGGATCACATTTTCCAATGATTTATATTCATTAACCACACTCAGGTTGATGCACAGTGAGCACTGTCCGGTGATAGTGCGCTATAAAAAAGGGGCTTATTCTTTTCAGGAATAACTATTTTTTGATTCATATAGTGCATTTTTTACAGGACGATATAAATTTATGATTAGCATCACCGCATAATGGTCTCTAATTTGCCATCATGGTAGTGGTTGTATGTCTGGAAGGTGAACGAGCAAACATTTCTTCACTTATGCTGTATCGGTGATCATATTGCTTATTTTCAATAAGTTGGGCGTTATTTGTTTTAACAAACGCTCGATGGCTGTGCGCGGTGATTTCATTTTGAGTCTGTGTATCGTACACATAATGCATCTTTGCTGAAATGGCATGATGTGAAATTTTTATTCTAATGGGAAGCACAATGTCGGAAACACCAACACAATTTGTAGCACTTCATGAAGATATCTACTCACGTTATGACAGTCTGAGCAAGCGTCTTAAGCAAGTCGCTCGCTATGTCCTTGACAATCCTGATAGTGTTGCTTTAGATACCATCGCTACTATCGCCGGACGCGCCGAAGTTCCACCTTCAACGCTGATCCGTTTCGCTGGCGCGTTTGGCTTCAGCGGTTTCAATGAAATGAAACAAATTTTCCGTCAGCATGTGCTTGAAGGAACGCCTAACTATACTGAGCGGGCAAAACTATTCCGGCAGTCCTCTGCCGAAGAGGATGGGCAAAAGAATCCTGAAACACCGTCTGAAATTTTGCGTGTTTTTACCATGGTCAATGCGCAAGCGCTGCAAAGCTTACATTCTCAGATCCGTGATGAGTCGCTTGAGCAGGCCATTGCTCTGCTCAAAAATGCGCAAACTATTTATGTGATCGGTTTTGGTCGCTCGTTCAGTGTTGCATGTTATCTGACCTATGCTTTACGCCATACAGACAGAAAAGTTCATCTTATTGATGGCCTTGGCGGCATGTTTACTGAACAACTCCGCATGGCGGATCGCAATGATGTGGTGATTTCAATCAGTTTTTCTCCCTATGCCAAAGAGACATTAGAGCTTGTTGATTTGGGCGCAAAAAATGGGGCGAAACAGATTGTTTTTACCGATAGCCTTGTGAGTCCGCTCGCGGCTTTTAGTGAAGTCTGCTTTGTTATCAGAGAAGCGCAGGTTGACGGTTTTCGCTCACAAGTTGCCTCAATGTGTCTTGCGCAAACGCTGGCTGTTTCCCTGGCGCTGAGCAATGCAGAATAATCATTGCCAATAAAAAAGCAGCCTGAAATCCAGACTGCTTAGACTCAGAAAAAGTCAAATAAGGAATGCTTTTATTTACTGTGAGATGGATAGTCTGATGAATTTATCCATGCATGATCCTTTTCCCAACTGAATTGCCATTTTCTGACGGGACCAGCCATTACATTCAGATAATAATTATCGTAGCCAGCAATGGTCGCCACAGGATGATATCCCCGTGGAACCATAACGACATCGTGGTTATAGGGGGCAACACATTCATCAAGACTACGATCGTCAGTATAAATTCGTTGCATGCAAAAACCCTGAGGAGGATTGAAACGGTGGTAATATGTTTCTTCCAGATAGGTTTCTTTTCCTTCCACCGGTGTGTCGTGCTTATGACTTGGGAACGAACTGGTATCCCCCTCATCGGTATAAACTTCAACGACCAGCAGGCTGTCAGCCGGTTTATCGTCAGGCAAAATATTATGCACCAGCCGCTTATTTCGGCCTTTTCCCCTGCGCTCCACACCGACATCATTAGGTGGAATTAACCGTGGGGGCAGATTGCCAAACCCTGGAGAACGACAGACCGCCAGTTCTAAATCACTGTCGGCCCTGACATGTGCCGGTGAATGGTGGGGAAGATAGACCGACCACGGTGGCGTACGTTCAAATGGGTCCATCCGTTGACCTATTTTGTTGAACGTGCCAATGGTGGTTTTTACGCTCGCCAGCCCTGAGACCAGCACCAGACAGCGTTCCTGGTCATCACTCGGCAGTGCTATTTCTTCCCCTGCCTTAAGTTTCCAGAGGTCAAAACCGACATATTTCCATCCCGCTATATCCGGCGTAATGTGTTGTATTTGTCCACTTTGCTGATGTGTTGATTTGCTTATTACTGAGGCAGTCATGTGTTCCTCCTGATAAGATTCAGCCCAGTGTCGGCATGCTGAATTCGGAGAGTATTTGTTGCCCGGCTGGCCAGCGAGTGGTCACTGTTTTCATTCGTGTATAGAAACGCACACCATCCGGACCATGAACATTGAGGGCGCCGAATATTGATCGCTTCCATCCGCCAAAAGAATGGAACGCGACAGGGACCGGGACCGGGACATTAACACCGACCATACCTGCTTCAACGGCTTGCACAAATTCACGGGCGAAATGCCCATTCGAAGTGAAAATCGCACTACCATTACCAAATTCATGGCCGTTAACAATCTCTAATGCACTGTCGAAGTCTGTTGCCCGAACAATCCCCAACACCGGGCCAAAAATTTCTTCCCGATAAATCGTCATTTCTGGTGTGACATTATCAAAAAGGGTGCCACCCACATAAAATCCATTCGGGTAACCGTCAACCGTGTAATGACGGCCATCAATCAAAAGACTGGCGCCTTCTTTGACACCTTTATCAATATAGCTCAACACCTTCTGTTGATGAGCATGAGAGTAAACCGGACCCATTTCATTTTCTTTGCCATGTGGCTGGTCATTACCGGAGCCAATACGCAAGGCAGAAATCAGCGGCTTCAGCTTAGCAATCAATTTGTCCGCAGTATCATCTCCTACCGTCACCACCAATGGCAGGGCCATGCAGCGTTCACCGGCTGAACCAAATGCGCCCCCCATAATGGCGTTGACGGTGGCGTCAAGATCTGCATCTGGCATGATAATGGCGTGATTTTTCGCGGCGCCAAATGCCTGAACGCGCTTACCGCTGGCACTGGCTGTTTTGTAAATGTGTTCGGCAACACCAGACGAACCAACGAAACTGACGGCCTTGATGCGTGGATCGGTTGTTAACAGACTGGCGACATCATTACCGCAATGAACCACATTAAATACCCCGTCAGGTAAACCAGCCGCTTTGAGCAATTCGGCTAAACGTACGGATGCGGAGGGGACAGGCGCGGGCGGTTTCAGTATAAAGGTGTTACCGCAGGCAAGGGCAATAGGAAACATCCACATCGGTACCATCGCCGGGAAGTTAAATGGCGTGATCCCGGCAACGACCCCCAATGGTTGCATGACTGAAAAGCAATCAACTCCCGTGCCCACGTTCGCAGAATATTCACCTTTGATGAGGTGTGGAATACCACAGGCGAATTCCACGACTTCAATACCCCGTGTCAGCTCTCCCTGTGCATCAGAAATGACCTTTCCATGTTCACTGCTAATCAGTTCAGCCAGCTCCTGACGGTGTTCTTCCAGTAATGCTTTAAATTTGAATAACACTCTGGCACGGCGTAACGGAGGGGTAGCGGCCCAGGCAGGAAAAGCATGGTGGGCGGCGGCAATAGCAGCCAGCATTTCATCCTGAGTACTCTGAGTGACTTTGCGGATCACTTCACCTGTCGCCGGGTTGGTGACAGGCAAAGATTCCGGGTTATGACTCAATGTGATGGCGCCATTGATGAAGTTTCCGACGGTTTGCATGTGGATTACCTTTTATTTGTTCAAACGGGAGACGGTCTGTAAAGATCCTTTGTTCAATCCATTCTATTTTATGGATTAAAAATTTCAAGATTAGTTTAATGGAAATTACTTTTTATGTGATCCAGCGCGAAATGTAAACTTAAACGCCAAAATTCACACTCAGTAAAATTCATTTAACTCATTGAATTTTAATATAAATAATATTTCATCGTTATATTTGAATGATTTTTTTTATTTGGATTATTTATTTCATTATTTTTTTCACTTCCAGTCATCCGCTGCATGAGCCGCATGCCGATTCAGGCGCAGAACTGCGCCACAATAAAACGGATCAGGTAACGTGCGGCAGTGGCAAAAAGTCCTGCCGGCGGTCTGGTGAAAGCGGGGGCGATACCCTGAAACGCCGCATAATTCCTCACGCTGTTCCCCGGGGTTGAGGTGTCACTGCGTCTTCAGGGAAAAAGAAGATGAGGGAGCATCCTGCGCCAGGCAGCGCCAGGATTTCGCCGACTCCGGTCAGGGATTAATGCGGATGAATGCCTTTCACTTTTCCTGGTTATCTCGAATGCTAAACGATGTGTTAACCGAATCCAGAACAGCGGGATCCGGATCCGATTATCCTGTATACGCGACATTTTAGTGATTGGCTGGGCGTACTTCTCGCCAAAAACCGATCAGGGTCAGGTATTTTTTTTTCACTTCCTCGATCAGTTGTGCGTCAGAATAGGCCCCGCTCAGCCAGTGGCGCGAAGGTCCGCCAAAAATAGTGCGTCCAACAGCAAAGCCTTTGACCCACGGAATATCGGCGGCTTCGGCAAAACCTTGCTTCAGTTCCGCCTCAGGCGCGTCAAGACCGAGAATCACGATACCCCGACATTCCGGATCATGAACATCGATTAACTTGCTGATGCTGCGCCAGTTCATGGCGTGCAATGAAGGGAGTTTCCACCAGTCTGGTTGAATACCTAAATGATAAAAACGTTCCACAATCTGAGCATAATAACGTTCATCCTGATCCGGATTATCATGCGGCAAAATAATTTCCAGCAAGAGTTCGTGGCCCGACAGGCAACATGCCTGATAAACCTCTTCGATCAAGGCTTCCTGCTCAAGGCGCATTATTAGTGCATCACTGGGATGATAAAAAACAAGGCATTTGACAACATGCTCAAGCGGCCAGGTGACTAACTGACTGCCAATACTGCCATGTTCCAGCCGCAGTGGCCGTGAACCGGGTAATTCAATGGGGCGACCAATCCACCAGCCCTTGCCGGTGATCGCATTCAGCGTATCCTGCCCATAAGTTGTATCCGCCAGAATCCCACTATTGTCTTTCAACCCGGCTTGTTCTGCTGCCTCACGCGCAGCCTGAAGAAGCAATAATTTTAGCTGCGGGAGCCGGTCTTCGCTGGCACCCACTTCTTGCGCCATATCGGACAGTTGTTTACGGTGATCGAATGCAAATACGCAGAGCTCATGCCACTGTTTTTTTCGTGTGGTAACACGGTGTAAATGATTCAGCCGCGTATCCGTGTCTGGCCGCAAGATCTGCTTTTCGCGTTTCAGGTAGTCATTTAACTCTTTAAATGTGGGCATCGCTGGCGCGCAACCATGGCGGGACACGACCAGCGCGCCACAGGCATTCGCGTAGCGACACGCCTGATCCCAACCTTCGTCATTAATATATCCGCGCAGCAAACCAGACATGAAGGCATCGCCGGCGCCCAGTACATTCAACACCTCGACACGCACGCCGCTGTGTAATGTTACGTTCGACCAGGTGTCAGGGATCTCACCGTCGAACACCGAGCAGCCCTGAGCGCCACGCTTACATACCAACGTGGCGTCCGTACGCGCTCGCACCTGTTGTAGTGCTGTCAGGGTATCGGTACTGCCGCCTGCAATATGAAATTCTTCTTCAGTACCCACGATAAGATCGAAATGATGCAGTACTTCCTGCAGTTCCTGCGTCACTTTTGCAGAAGAGATATAGCGGGTTTCACCATCACCCAGCGAGGTTAACCCCCATAGCACCGGGCGGTAATCAATATCCAGCGCTCGCCGGAGCCCGTGCTTTCCGGCATAGTTCAACGCACTAAGCACGGCTGCGCGGGTATTGGGATGGGACAAATGTGTGCCCGTGATAGCCAGTGCACGCGCAGAGGCAATATAGTCCTCATGAATATCTTCCGGCGTTAAAGCCATATCGGCGCAGTTATCGCGGTAAAAAATAAGCGGGAAAGTATCTTTATCTTTTATTGCCAGTAACACCAATGCGGTTAAACGTGTTTTATCGGTTATTAAATATTGAGTATCAACCCCCACGCTTTGTAACTCTTCACGCAGAAAGCGTCCCATATGCTCATCGCCTACACGAGCAAGCATGCCTGAGCGTAGGCCCTGAATCGCGGTACCATAAGCGACATTTCCCGATGAACCGCCCAGGTATTTGGCAAAGGAATGCATGTCTTCCAGTCTGGCGCCAACCTGTTCACCATAGAGATCAACGGCAACACGGCCAATGCAGATCACATCTAACTGCTTTTGTCTTCCGCCCATAGGATTCCCCTTAATAGCGCATAGTTGACCAAGGTTCTGTCAGCATATTAAGAACTAAATATTTTATTTTCAACATAAATGAAATTATTTATTCTGTTTTTTTATGTGATTTGCATCACATTAAATATGAATCAGAACTGAGGTGATTTTTTATTTTTTTAATGAAAACAACCAACTAAATATTCACCCTTCTTTTTTGAAGAATTATTTTCTATCCTTGCCTTAAGTGCATATCTTTTCATATGTTTGATCTTCTTCTCATTATGAACAATAAATTTTATTATTTGTTGATATGAAAAATTTTTGTTTCATACTGGTCCCATAGCAGAATCAAGATAGTTATGCAGTCTCAGTGCTTCAGACGGGACACTGGCCGGCATTAACCGGAACGTTTATTAAACAAGGGGGGGTAATGAAAACCATCCGATTAACTGTAGCCCAGGCATTAGTTCGTTTCCTTGATAATCAATATGTTGAGGTTGACGGACAACAGATTAAGTTCGTTAAAGGTCTTTTTGCCATTTTCGGTCATGGCAATGTGCTGGGATTGGGGCAGGCTCTGGAAGAAGACTGTGGTCAATTGTCGGTATACCAGGGGCGTAATGAGCAAGGCATGGCGCACGTCGCCATCGGGTTTGCTAAACAACAACTGCGGCAACAAATCATTGCCTGTACCTCTTCGGTCGGACCTGGCGCCGCGAACATGATCACTGCGGCGGCAACGGCAACGGCTAATCGTATCCCTCTGCTTTTGCTCCCCGGCGATGTTTATGCAACGCGTCAACCAGACCCGGTACTGCAGCAGATAGAACAAAGTCATGATCTCAGTATCACGACGAATGATGCCTTTCGCCCGGTCAGTAAATATTGGGATCGGATTGCCCGACCAGAACAACTGATGACGGCGTGTATCAGCGCGATGAGGGTACTCACAGACCCGGCGGAAACCGGCGCGGTGACGCTATGTTTGCCGCAAGATGTGCAGGGCGAAGCCTGGGATTATCCGGATTACTTTTTTGCCCGTCGGGTACATCGAATCGAGCGTGTTTCCCCGACGTTACCGATGTTGCAAGATGCCCTTGCATTGTTCCGGGGCAAACAACGCCCCCTTATTATCTGCGGCGGCGGCGTGAAATATTCACAGGCGGGTGTTGAACTGTCTGCATTTGCCGAAAAATTCAATATACCGATTGCTGAAACACAGGCCGGTAAAGGGACCATGAGCTCCGCACACCTCCTTAATGTGGGCGGCATTGGCGAAACCGGTTCACTTGGCGCTAATTTACTTGCTGCAGAGGCCGATTTAGTGATTGGTATAGGGACGCGCTATACCGATTTTACCACTTCGTCAAAATGGATTTTTAAAAACCCCGACGTTTCGTTTTTAAATATCAATGTTAATCGCTTTGACGCCTTCAAACTGGATGGCATCCAACTGGTTGGCGATGCCAAAGTCACGTTGAATTATCTTCTGGAAAACCTCGACATCAGCGCCAGTGTGCTCTGGAATGACAAAATCAAACAGGTTCGAGCCGAATATCACGCTGAAGTGGAACGTGTGTATAACGTCGACTATGCCGGGGAAAATTTTATTCCGGAAATCAATGATCATCTGGATCGCGACCAGGTCTATGCGGAGTTCAAACAGTTAACTCACTCACTCCTGACCCAGACCCGAGTGCTCGGCGTGCTAAATAAGACCCTGCCAAAAGACGCTGTGGTTGTCGCGGCTTCCGGTAGTTTACCCGGTGATCTGCAACGTGTTTGGCAAAGTCGGGGGGGGAACGACTATCACGTTGAATACGGCTACTCCTGTATGGGCTACGAAGTTAATGCTGCATTGGGCGTTAAACTGGCCCAGCCGATACGCGAGGTATACGCGTTCGTTGGTGATGGCGCTTTCATGATGTTGCACTCTGAGTTAGTCACCTCGTTACAAGAGGGGAAAAAAATCAATATTGTACTGCTTGATAACATGACCAATGGTTGTATCAATAACCTACAGATGGAACATGGGATGGGGAGTTTCTATACCGAATTCCGTTATCACCAGAACGGGGGCGGCAAACAGGAAGGTGGTCTGATCCCGGTCGACTTTGCCAAAATCGCCGAAGGTTATGGCTGCAAAAGCTACCGGGTAACCACACTGGACCAATTGCATGCGGCGCTGGAAGATGCACAGCAGCAAACACGCTCTACGCTGATAGACATTAAAGTGTTACCAAAAACGATGGTACATAAATATTTTAGCTGGTGGCGTGTCGGCGGCGCGCAAGTTTCGCGCAGTGAAAAAATCAATGCAGTAGCCGAAATGCTTGAAGAAAATATTAATAAAGCGCGGCAATACTAAAAGTTTTATGTGGAGATAATAACGATGAAAGTCGCTTTTGACGTTGATGTCATTAAAGAATTACCGATTACGGATATGGTTCGTCAGGTGTCAGAATGGGGGTATAAGTATATCGAGCAATCACCTCATCCAAGAATAAATCCGTTCTATACGCATCCTAAGGCGAGCCGGGAAATAATGACAGAGTACAAAAACGCCCTGAGAAATTATGGGGTAGAGATATCCTCTTTCATCGTGGTCTATCGCTGGTCTGGCCCTGATGAGTTACGTCGGCAGGCTGCGGTAAAAAACTGGAAACGCATTATTGAAATTGCGGTTGATATGGGCGTTCAGGTCATTAATACAGAATTGTCCGGGACACCCGATGAACCAGAAATCTGTGAGGAAATGTGGTATCGCTCCATGGAGGAATTGTTACCGATCATTGAGCGGGAAGGCATTCGTGTTGAGATTCAGTCCCATCCCTGGGATTTCTGTGAATTGAATGACCAAACAGCGGATATGGTCAAGTCATTACACAGCGACAATGTGACATACCTCTACAGTGCTCCCCATACCTTCTTTTACGATAAAGGGAAAGGGGATGTTGAACGGATGCTTAAATATGCAGGTTCTGACCTTTCACATGTATTGCTTGCAGACACCATGAATCATACGCTCAATTGCCGTTATATTGTTAATCCGCCGGGTGTTAATGCGACTATCCATCAACATGTTGGGCTGGGTGAAGGCGAGGTGGATTTTGATACCCTGTTCAGAACGTTGCGCGAAATGGATTTTGCCAATAAAAGGTTTAACGTTGGCGGCGATACTATTATTACCGCTTCTTTATTTGGCTACCCGGAAAAAATGAATGTGCAGGCAGTCGAAACACGTGAAAGAATCGAAAGGGAATTACTGAGAAAATAAATAAATTTAGCGCCTATCCCAGTAGGTATTATTGTCGCCGTCAATGTGGATACGGACAGCGCGGAGAAACCGGCGCGTATACGTAGTACGTGAGGATTTCGCGCACACTGCCCGGGGCCAAGGCGGCAAGTAAAATTTGCCTAATGGGTATGCTCCCTTACCTGTGTAAACAGGTAAGGGAATGCGGAAAGAGATAACGTTTCTTTTTAATAATGAAGGCATGGTATTTTAAATAATATCCAGGTTCAATATGGCGTATCATTTGGTGGTTAATTTAGCCAGGAAAATATTTGTTTTAATATGTTTGCATGTGACATATATATTTTTTAATTTTAATCCAAATATACTCCGCTGACTTTTTAAAAGGCATGAGTTTACTATAATGGCTTAACTATATGTACAGTGAGAAAAGGAAACATAATCTCGCTTATGTTATAGCGATTTGTAGCGTGGCTGCATTAGGCGGCCTGCTCCAGGGTTATGATACATCGGTTATTTCAGGCGTTATTGAACCGTTGAATCACTATTTTTCGTTAACACCGTCTGAAACCGGTTGGGCGGTATCCAGTATTGTCATCGGTTGTGTCGTCGGGGCGTACCTCGCTGGTAAACTATCGGACATTTATGGCCGAAAAGCGGCGCTTATTATTACTGTCATATTAATGCTGGCATCTGTATTGGGAATGGCGTTGGCGACCACATTTACCTGGTTTATTATCTTCCGCATACTGGGTGGTTTTGGCATTGGTTTAGCATCGGTTGTTTCGCCGATTTATATGACGGAAGTTGCGCCAAGAGACTACCGGGGGCGTGTTGTTACCATGAACATGATCTGTTTTGTGGGAGGGCAAGTCCTGGTATTGATTGTTAACTATTTCATTGTAAGAAGTGCGGCAGAGCAATGGATTGTGGACATGGGCTGGCGAATTATGCTGGCTCTTGGACTGATACCTTGTGTTCTCTTCGTTTTCTTGGTTGGTTTTATACCGGAGTCTCCGCGCTGGAATGTGATGAAAGGAAGAGACAGTGCTGCTCTTGCGACATTGACCCGAATTTCCAATGCTGAGCATGCAAAAAGGGTTTTACAAGAAATTAAAGAATCTTTCGTTAAAACATCGTTGCCAGAGAAAAACATTTCCTCTGTCGCCAGTCAGAATAACGGGAAAAGTGCAAAATTTATTATTATTGCTATTTTGATCGCGTGTTTTAACCAGTTTACCGGGATTAATGTTATCCAGTATTTTGGGCCAACATTATTAATGAATGTGACTGGAAGTATGCAGGAAGCCATGTATATGGTTACATGGCTTGCGGGATTACAGTTCCTCGGGGTACTGGCTGGAATGTCAATGGTGGACCGCTATGGCCGGCGGATCCTGTTATTAATTGGTTCCTGTGGCACATTCATCTGTCTTGCCCTTACTTTCCTGACTTTTTATTATGGTGTGCGTGGATTTACGTCCATTATTGGTTTGCTGGGCTTTATGTTCATTTTTGGTATGACCTGGGCGCAAATCGCCTGGACAGTTGTCGGTGAGATTTTACCGAATCGCCTGCGTGCGATGGGCATGGGATTAGCTTATGCCGCCATGTGGGGGGCTAATTTTGTCATCAGTCAGGTTTTTCCGGTTATTAATAATAACCCGTGGTTACGAGAAAAATTTCATGGTGGTTTCCCTCTGTTATTGTTCTCCATCTGCTGTTTAATTTCCTGGTGGTTTGTTCATCGCTATATCCCTGAAACCAAAGGTGTAGCGCTGGAAGAAATTGAAAATTTAATCACTTTTGGTAATGCAAAAAGAAAAATTAAATCTGATGCTGCTCCCTTCACTGATTTAACGGGTAAATAAGGAGATTTTGTTATGAGCTTACATATTGCAAATGCCCCCTGCAGTTGGGGAGTTGATGACCCCAAAAATCCAAACTTGCCTCCTTACGAGAAGGTATTGAAAGAAGCCAGCCTGGCGGGTTATAAAAGCATCGAGATGGGTCCCTGGACATATTTGCCCACCGATCCAGAAAAACTGACGGCGGAATTACATCGCTTCGGACTTTCTATTGTAGCAGGCACTATTTTTGACGATCTGGTCAGTGAAGATAACTTCGCCCGCATGATCGAACTGACGCACAATCTTTGCCGCAACTTAGCGAGCATTACGACTGCTGAAAAAGTACATGGTAATAATTATCCTGCCCCTTATCTGGTGATTATTGATTTTGGCGATCCGGAGCGCGCACGTTATGCGGGACATTCAGAAAAATCGCCACGGTTAAGTGAGGAAAACTGGCAGAGGATGATCGCTCATATTACAGAAATCAGTCATATCGCATGGCATGAATACCAGGTTCGCCCGGTTATTCACCCTCATGCGGGTGGTTGTATTGAATTCGCGGATGAAATTGAACGTTTAGCGCAGGATATATCCTATGAGATTGCGGGATTATGCCTTGATACAGGACATCTCTATTATTCAGGGATGGATCCAGTCACCTGGTTGTCGCGTTATTTCGATAAACTGGATTACATTCATTTTAAAGATGTTAACCAGTCTGTACATCAACGTGTCCTGCAACAAGGGCTGGATTTTTTCTCTGCAGCGGCAGAAGGCGTAATGTGCCCGATTGGCAAAGGGGCCATCGATTATCCTGCGGTAAAACAATTTCTTGATCAAAAAGGGTACCAGGGCTGGATCACCATTGAGCAAGAGCGCGACCCACTTCAGGCTGCGGGTAGCCTGAAGGATGTCATCGAAAGTCTTCATTATCTGAAGTCTGTTGGTTTCTGATCTGTCACCGGAGGAACAAGAGAATGATCAATGGTATTAAACCCCTTAATAGATCACTGCGCTGGGGGATGGTTGGCGGCGGCGGCACCAGTCAAATTGGCTACATTCATCGTTCAGCGGCACTGCGGGATGGCACGTTTTCCTTGTTGGCCGGTGCGCTTGATATTGATGAAGCACGCGGAAGGACATTCGGTCAACAGGTGGGTATTGCGCCAGAACGCTGTTATGCCGATTACCAGACGTTATTTCAGGAAGAGGCTAAACGTGAAGATGGTATTGAGGTTGTCTCCATCGCCACCCCTAATAATACCCATTTTGAGATTTGCCAGGCGGCGCTGGAAGCAGGCTTGCATGTGGTGTGTGAAAAACCATTGTGCTTTACCGGTAAAGAGGCCGCTATTCTGGTTAAACTCAGTGAGGAGCGAAATAAAATAATTGGCGTGACCTATGGTTATTCTGGCCATCAGATGATCCTTCAGGCGCGTGAAATGATTGCCCAGGGCATGCTTGGGGACATTCGTATCATTACGATGGTGTTTGCTCACGGTTTCCACGCGGATGCGGTAGAACTCGAAAACCCCAGTACTCGCTGGCGTGTTGATCCGAAATTTGTGGGGCCAAGCTATGTGCTGGGTGATTTAGCGACGCACCCATTATTTTTGGCAGAAACGATGGTGCCTGATTTAAACATTACGCGCTTGCTGTGCTCGCGCCAGAGTTTCGTTAAATCACGTGCGCCGCTGGAGGATAACGCCTTTGTTTTAATGGAATATGATAATGGCGCTGTGGGTAGCATGTGGAGTTCGGCAGTGAATTGCGGATCAATGCATGGGCAAAAAGTACGTGTGGTCGGTTCTAAGGCCAGCCTGGAATGGTGGGATGAGCAACCGAACCAGTTACGCTATGAAATCCAGGGGGAACCGGTACGCATTATCGAACGTGGCATGGACTATTTAAGCCCGGTCGCGCGCGCGGATGACCGTATCGGCGCGGGTCACCCGGAGGGCTTGTTTGAAGCCTGGTCCAACTTATACCGGCGTTTTGCTATAGCGATGGATGCCGCCGATCGTCAGGACAAGGCTTTTCTTGCTGATTTCTGGTATCCGGATGCTCATGCTGGCCAAATCGGCGTCAACTGGGTCGAACATTGTGTGAAGTCAGCTGATGCGGGTGCGCAATGGGTCGATTTTAATCTTCAGTAATGATCAAGCCTGCCCGTTCGGGCAGGCTTGACATCGGAGGTGTTATGTCAGGTATTCCATCTATCGATGATGTATTGCAACAAGAACAACAAATTCGGCTGGTTGATTTTGATTTCAATGCGGCCTGGTTCATTGGTTGCCAGATTCGTGAGCGAGCAGTAAAAGATAATTTATCGATTGCATTTGAAGTTTATGCGTTTGGGCAAACATTGTTCCTTTCTGCGCGGCCAGGAACCGGTCGTGAACATCTGGAATGGATTGGCCGGAAACGAAACACGGTGCTAAGAAGCACGCATTCCTCGTTACTTTCTGAGCTGAAAAATAAAGCCGATAATATCTCAATGGAAACCTTGCCTTATATTGATGCTCTTCAGTATACGGACAGTGGCGGCAGCTTCCCATTATTGCTGAGAAGTGGGGCGGTGATTGGCGCTGTAACGGTGAGTGGTTTAGATTCCCACGTTGACCATGCGATTTCAGCCTGGAGTATTCGTCAATATATAACGCATTGCAAGGCGAATGTGGTTTGACCGTATTTGACATGCTATTAACTATTTTCGCGAAAAAAGAGGTTGTTGTATGTTTAATATTGTCTTGTTTGGTGCCGGTAAAATGGGCAGCGTCCATGCAAAAAATATTGCGAACCACAATGAAACCACGCTATATGCCGTTGTCGATCCCATCCCTGATAATGCCCGACGGCTGGCCGAGAAGTACAGCGCTAAATGGTATAGCTCGCCAGAGGCCATTTTAGCGGATACCCAAGTTGACGGGATATGGATTGCTTCCGCAAGTCATACTCACGCCGATTTGATTGAACTTGCGGCCAAAAATAAAAAGGCTATTTTTTGTGAAAAACCAATCCACCTGGAATTAGATCGTGTAAAGCAATGCCTGTCCATCGTTGAGCAAAATAATGTTCCGTTGATCATGGGTTTTAACCGTCGTTTCGATCCGCAATTCAGCCAGGTAAAGAAACAGGGCGATGCCGGTGAGGTCGGTAAGAAAGAATCACTGCTCATTGTCTCGCGGGATCCGGCTCCGCCGCCGATCAGCTATGTGAAAATTTCTGGTGGCTTATTTAAAGATATGATGATCCATGATTTTGATATGGCGCGATTTATTATGGATGAGGAGCCAGACTTTATTTTCGCACAAGCCAGTAATGTTGTTGACCCCGAAATAGGTAAGGCGGGTGATATCGACACTGCGGTGGTAACCCTGAAATTTCCTTCTGGCGCGTTGGCAACCATTATCAATAGCCGGCGTTCTGGCTATGGCTATGATCAGCGCATTGAATTACATGGTGAGAAGGGATTGCTGCAGGCGGGCAATATTCATACTCATCAGGTATCAGTATGGCGCGAGACCGGCCGGCTTTACGCACCGCTGGAGGATTTCTATTTACAGCGTTACGATGACGCTTATTTTTCTGAATTGGAACATTTTATTGCGGTTATGTGCGGAAAAGCACAGCCGCAATGTTCCGGCAGCGATGGATATAAAGCGCTAGTACTGGCTATCTCTGCCAGCCAGTCTTTAGCTGAAGGAAAAGAACGTGCCGTCAATTACCGTTAATGCATTTGTGACGCGTCATTGATATAAGGATCTGCCATCTGTTGGTGTCGGTTTCTTGCTTTTATCCACAGGGCCGGTAATCCCGGC
Organism: Enterobacterales bacterium; assembly: GCA_015655145.1. Classification (GTDB taxonomy): domain Bacteria; phylum Pseudomonadota; class Gammaproteobacteria; order Enterobacterales; family Enterobacteriaceae; genus JAATFO01. The sequence continues at coordinate 78,647 of JAATFO010000049.1, forward strand.
CCTGTGCGATATTATTTCCTGTTTATTATACCGGCTGGCTATTTTTACTGCGCACGTCGTTATGCGCGCACGGCTACCTCTGGCTGGTCGCAGTTCACCTCAGTTGTCAATAATGCTCAAGCCAGTGGGCGTAAGGGGCGGGCAATACCCATGACGGTTTCTCTTTGCCGAGCGCTTTTGCCGCAAGGTAGGGCCAGTGGGGGTTGGCGAGATGGGCGTGTCCCACCATCACCAGATCCAATTGACCTTGCTCAATAGTTTCATTGGCAATCTGCGGTAAATCAATTCCCCATGCCGAAGCCACCGGAATGTGGGCTTCACGACGCACGCGTTCGGCGATGGGCGCGAGGAAGGCCGATCCCCAGGGGATCTTCGCGTCGGGCGTGGAAAAGCCGATACTGACATTTAGCATGTCCAGTCCTCTGGTGCGAAAGGCTTTAGTCAAATCAATGGATTCTTCCAGCGTCTGTTCATCGCGGCCATCAAATTCGATGACGCCGAAACGGGCCGTGAGCGGCAGATTTTCCGGCCACTCTTTCCGCACGGCGTCAAGTGTCTCCAGCAGAAAGCGACAACGCCCTTCGTAGCCGCCGCCATAAGCGTCTTGACGCTGGTTGGCGTGTACTGAAAAGAAGCTTTGCGCCAGGTAACCGTGAGCGAAATGCAATTCCAGCCATTGAAAGCCGGCGTCTCTGGCCCGTCGGGTCGCAGCGACAAAATCGTCTTGTACGCGCCTGATATCCTGCAATGTCATCTCATGCGGCACTTTGGGTAGATTACTGCCGAAGGCTACCGCAGAAGGGGAAAGGGTTGGCCAACCTCGCGGGTCGCCTTCGACGATATGATCATCGCCTTCCCAGGGCAGGTTGGCGCTGGCTTTACGTCCGGCATGGCCGATCTGAATACCCGGTACAGCCCCGGCGGCTTTAATCTCGTTGACAATGTACGCCAGTTTTTCCGCCTGAATATCATTCCACAAACCGAGGCAGGCGGGGGTGATACGTCCTTCCGGCGACACGGCTGTGGCTTCGACAATAACCAGACCGGCTCCCCCGCGCGCAAGGCTGGCATTTACCGACACGTCTACGCGCATCAGCAATATCCCCGGCTCCCCCGCGCGCAAGGCTGGCATAATGGACGCGATGCCACTCATTGCTCAAACCGTCGACCGCACTGTATTGGCACATCGGCGGTACGGCAATGCGGTTACGCAGCGAAATATCCTTGAGGGTAAATGATGAAAATAATCCGGACATAGCAAACCTCGATGGTGTTTTAGAATAAAATAACGTGTTTACCGGAGAAATCGCGTACTTTAAGTGCTGCCAACTGTTGCGGGAGCGAGTCGAAAGAGAATGTGAGCAGTGTTTCTGGTTGCAGTTCGCTCACGGTCAATTGATTGAGCAATTGCTCGCCGGCGGCGGTCAGACAGCGCCAGTCATCGTCATCGCCAAAATAATGAAGCGCGCCAAGGGCGACTTCATGCAAGGAAAGGGCACGTCCGAAAGGCGGATTAGGCCAGCTTTCGGCGCGGCCCTGAATACAGATCAGATGGCCGTTGGCGCGTAGCATCGAGGCTAATGCGATGGCATGATCCGCGTTTACGCTATCAATTAGCGCGAAATAACGCTGATTCGTCTCTTCAGGCAGCGTTGCCGGTAAGGCTTGCAGACAGTGTGCGACACCTAATGCTTTCAGGCGGTTCCAGTGGCGCGGGTGACACAGCGTGGTAACTATAAATCCCCGGGCGATAGCCAGTTGCACAAGAAAATGCCCCACAGAACCGCCCGCACCGGCAATAGCGATTTCGGCGCCGGCATGGACCGGGATTTTTTCCAGTGCCAGCCAGGCGGTCAGGGCAGGGCAAGGGAAAGCGGCGGCGGCGGCGAAATCGAGTCGCGCTGGCAGGCGCATCAAGGCTCTGGCGGCAACCGGCGTATATTCGGCAAAACTGCCGGGTTGCCGCAGGCTTTGATGATAGGCTACCCGTTGTCCCAGCCAAGTGTTATCCACATCTTCCGACACGGCCACGACAATACCCGAGCCATCGACGCCAGGTACTTGACCGGTCTTCATCTCAAGGGTTTTCCAGTCGACGGGATTAAGTCCGATAGCGGCATTGCGCACCAGCACCTGGCCGGCGTTGACTGGCTGAGATGTGATATTTTCGCGTTGTAATGCCAGCGGGAAATCGCCGCCTTTCCATACCCATGCCTGCCAATGCAAGGGTACGGTTATATCTGTATTGTTCATCATAATCCCCGTGACATGGTGTCATGCATAAGCAGCTGCAGAACCGGTCAGCTTATCGTGGTGGCTGTCAATCTCGAAAATGTTACCGGCAGGATCTTCCCTGTAGGCTATGCGATACGCATACCTCGGCGCGCATCAGGACGATGGCTGTGCCATCCTCTACACCCGGTATCCTTTTGTGGCGTATTTTCATCACTTTCATCATCACGCTCCTGAGATGCTCATTGTTGAGGCTACGATGATTGAATGATAATGAAAATAGCATTTTTGTTATGGTAATTATAAAATATCATTATGATTAATATCAATCCGCAATGGCTGAGCGCCTTTGTTACACGTAATGAACGGCGCAGTTTCACCCGCGCGGCGGAAAAACGTGGTATTACGCAGGCGGCGGTAAGTCAGCATCTCCGTTATCTGGAGACGCGGTTCGGGTTGCTGATTGTCCGCAAGAAAGGGCAGTTTGATTTGACGCCGACGGGAAAAGTGCTGCTGGATTACTGCCGGGAAATTGGTCAGGCAGATGAACGCCTGGCCTTGCGCCTGACGGAAAACGATGAAGATCATGGCGACATCAGTCTGATCACGCCGGGTAGCATTGGGCTGCGCTGCTACTCACTTTACAGCAACAATGTCCTGGATTGACGTTCCGTCACCGTTTTGCGCCGGACGATGAAGTGCTGGAAGCAGTGCTGCATAATTATTTTGAGATCGGCTTCGTTACTCGAAAGCCCGATGACAACCGCATCGTGGCGGAACGTTTTACCGAAGAGCCGTTGGAACGGGTGGTTCCGGCGGGGGAAGAGGTCAATGGCTGGCATGATTTGGCTCGCCTGGGTTATATTGATCACCCCGATGGCGCAGCAATGGCCACGCGCTTGCTGAGTCGGCGCTTTCCGGGTAACCCGGGCATACGTTCGCTCCGGTGCCCGGGTTTTAGTAACCCAGTTTCGCTGCTTCTTGAGCCTGTTGCCCGTGGCCTGGGATTTGTCGTGCTGCCCAAATATGCCCGCTTAGCTTTTGCTCGCCAGGAGGCGATTCAGGTTGAGGAATGCGGCGTTGCAGTGCTGGACACCATCTGGCTGATTCATCGGCCGAGTGGCCTTTATCCCGTCGGGCCGCGAAGGTCTTAAACTATCTTCGTCAGCTTTTTTTACCCTGAGTCAATGTGAATGTGCTCAGATCTGGCATATCGAGAAAGCGCATTTCCTCGCTGTTATTTAAGAAGCATTAATCATCATAGTGTTATTGGCCGGTTGCTTATGGATACCGGTTACCCGATCCACAAAACAGACAGGCGATGTACCCAAACGACGAAGAATTGTGCGTGAGGTCGTGCATGGGACGGTGTCTGGCCAGCGTGAACGGCTACCGGCAGGGTGTCTGCAATAAGCCGCCGGTAAAATGGTCAGATCGCCCTCATTCATTATCAGGCGATTTATTGGAGAACAATGGGGGGATTTCTATCAGATGTTTGTCCGTCTCTCCGCTGTCGATTATTTTAAATACCGCATCCAGCATGGCAGGTACATTCTGTTTAACCATTTCAATATCATTTCCTAACAGCGCAACAAAAGGGTCCCAGTCAAAACATCCCATTGAGAGTTGTTTTTCGCCAACATAATCTGATGCTGACATCCATCTCATCACACCTTCAAGTGAAATTGTCGAATTAACAAAAAGCCCCGCGATATTATCGTAACCTTTTTCCCGGTATTTTATGAGCGCATTTTCTGATTTTTCAGGGGCATAGCCACAGGCAAGAATATTTGATTCGTTAAGGTCAATACCTCGCTCTTTATGTGCATCGGCGAACCCACGCAGTCGTTCTTTTGTATTATGATCGCTGTCTCTACCGCCAATAAAAATAAGAGGTTTACTCTCTCCCAGACGTTTTTGGCAATTATTAAGAATACGATGGGTTAATTCTTTGGCACCTGAATAATTATCTGAAATAATGGAAGGCGCCAGTGTCCCGGGGAGGTCAAGATTAAGTGAGGGCACACCTGCCAGAGAACACATAGCCGTGATTTTGTCAGGATCTGTAGCGCCAGTCGAGATCATCCAGTCGATCTGATAAGACAACATCGTGCTGGCGGCTTCAACTTCCAGCGCCGGATTACGTCTGGTACAGGTAATTATCGGGAACAGGCCACGTTCTCGCGCCATTTTTTCGAAATGCTCAACAATTGAGCCAAAGTATCGATTATCGTATTTCGGTACAATCATTCCGATAATTTTTGATTTTTCACTGCGCAACACGCTGGCCTGCTTGTTCAGCGCAAATCCTTGTTCTACTGCGACGTTAGTTATCTTCTCTGCAAGCTTTACGCTGATACGACGCTTCTTCCAGCTTCCGTTAAGAACCGAGCTTACTGTACTCGCTGATGCGCCGGTGAGCTCCGCCAAATCGTAGATAGTCGCTTTCTTGGTTTTTCTGATTTGAATCACAAATCCATCCTTCTGTATTTGCCTTAGCTTGACACCAAAATTGATTAGGAGCAATGATGCACCATCGATTGAGCAAATGTAAAATTGATGAGAATTTAGCGTTAAATAATTAGTCAACAATGTTAATAAAAAAGCCAGTCGGGAGGAATGCATAGCGGCAAATGTGTCCTCTGATGTTTCGTATAACCTTTCTCCATCCAGTATCAGAGGAAATTATCATCGAGTTTTATCCATGCCGATGATGCCCGAACTGCGCTGAAAAGTTTTCCCCAAAAAATTGAGGAGATGAGAAGTGAATTATCGCAACGTTTTAAACGTATCAACTGCGCTTATGGTTTTTGCCGCCGGCGCGGCCTATGCCGCAGATTCTGCAACGATCGCCTTCCTGATGCCGGACCAGGCATCAACGCGCTATGAACAACATGATTTTCCGGGCTTTAAAGCTGAAATCGCCCGGATCTGTGCTGATTGTAAAGTGATCTACCAGAATGCCAATGCCGATGCATCTTTACAACAACAGCAATTCAATTCGGTCATCGCACAAGGGGCTAAAGTTATTGTTCTTGATCCGGTTGATTCATCGGCCGCTGCCGGACTTGTTGAAATCGCACATTCTCAGGATGTAAAAGTCGTTGCCTACGATAGGCCGGTGCCAGATAAACCCGCCGATTTCTATGTTTCCTTCGACAACGAGGGTATTGGCTACGCCATTTCAACATCGCTGGTTGAACAGCTTAAAACGTTAAAAGTTCCACCAGGCGCTGGCATTCTTGAAATTAATGGTTCGCCAACGGACGCGGCGGCTGGCCTTATTCGTGACGGTATTCATCGTGGACTTAAGTCCTCCGGTTACAAAACCCTGGCAGAGTTCGATACGCCGGAATGGGCTCCCCCCAAAGCGCAGGAGTGGGCCGCAGGTCAAATCACCCGTTTCGGCAGTCAAATCAAGGGGGTTGTTGCAGCAAATGATGGTACCGGCGGCGGTGCAATAGCCGCGTTTAAAGCCGCAGGCGTGCAACCGATCCCGGTGGTTACCGGCAACGACGCCACAATCGCAGCGCTGCAACTGATTATCTCAGGTGATCAATTCAACACCATTTCTAAACCTGCAGAAGTGGTTGCCGCAGCCGCTGCTAACGTTGCTGTCGCGTTGATTCAGGGTAAAACGCCGAAGTCCAGCACCACGCTTTATAACACGCCTTCTCAGTTGTTTGTTCCTGCAGTGATTACCGCGAAGAATATCAAAGCTGAAATATTTGATAAGAAAATACAAACCGTCGCACAGGTCTGTACCGGTGAATATCAACCCGACTGCAAAAAACTCGGTATCACACAGTAATTTATAATGAACACGCCGCTGACAAAGCGTGTTCTACATATCTCCTATAATCAGGGCATTATCCATGTTGAACGAGAAGGGTGACAGACTTGGCAGCGGGCAACCCATACTTAAATTGAGTAAAGTTTCGAAAAATTTTGGCGCCGTTTCGGCACTGACTGATATCGATTTGGACGTCAGCGCCGGAGAGGTTGTCGCGCTGGTAGGCGATAACGGGGCGGGTAAGTCAACGCTGGTTAAGATTCTGGCTGGCGTTCATCAACCCTCTTCCGGAACCGTGGAATTTGAGGGAAAAGAAATCACGCTTAATAGTCCTGGTGACGCCCTGAAATACGGTATATCCACCGTATTTCAGGATTTGGCGCTTTGCGAAAATTTGGATGTGGTCGCCAATCTCTTTTTGGGACATGAGTTATCGGCATGGCGGCTTGATGAAGTCTCGATGGAAGTGCGCGCATGGACATTGTTACAGGAGCTGGCAGCACGAATTCCCTCGGTGCGCGAGCCCGTTGCCTCATTGTCAGGCGGCCAGCGCCAGACGGTGGCCATTGCACGCTCACTGCTGCTCAACCCCAAAATTGTCATGTTGGATGAACCCACCGCCGCGTTGGGTGTTGCCCAGACGGCGGAGGTGCTTAACCTGATTGAGCGCGTCCGTGCGCGCGGACTCGGGGTCATTATTATTAGCCATAACATGGAAGATGTACGCGCGGTAGCCGACCGTATTGTTGTGCTTCGCCTGGGGCGGAATAAAGGTATTTTCACACCCGATGCCTCTAATCAGGATTTGGTGGCGGCCATTACTGGCGCGACTGAGAATGCCGTATCTCGCCGGGTCGAGAGAAAATCTCAAGAAAGTCAACCTGGAGACACAGTACGTTTATGAACAGCATCACAAAGAAAAACGGACATCCTGGCGTTGCACTCGATCGCAGTGATGAACGTGTCCTGCACAATGACAGCGTATTCGCTGTATTTCACGCTTTTATCCATCGGATAAAAACGGGCGACCTGGGAACACTGCCAGTGGTGTTTGGTCTGATCATTATTTCACTGGTGTTCAGTGTGCTCAACCCGGTCTATCTGGCGCCAAACAACCTGGTAAATATGCTGTTTGACTGTGCAACCGTCGGTTTTATCTCATTGGGTATCGTTTGTGTACTGATGTTAGGTGAAATCGATCTCTCTGTTGGTTCAATGAGCGGGCTGTCTTCAGCGATCATCGGTGTGCTATGGGTCAAAATGGGTTGGCCGATAGCGGGGGCTATCTTCGTGGCGCTTCTGGTGGGGGCGGTGGTCGGCATGATCTATGCGCAGCTTTATAACCGCATCGGGATGCCCAGCTTTGTTGCCACGCTCGCCGGGCTGCTGGCGTTATTAGGCATGCAGCTCTATATCCTGGGGCCGTCTGGCAGTATTAATCTGCCTTATATTTCACCGCTGGTGCGCTTTGGCCAGGTGCTGGTGATGCCCGGCTGGTTTTCACACCTGGTTGCGTTGATTCCCGGCGCATTGATGTTGGTTCAGGGGGTAATAACCCAGGTACGCCGCACACAGGTTAATTTGTCGTCGGAGCTGATAAGCTCGCTGTTGATCCGGGTCATTCTGTTGACCGCGGTATTTGAAGCTGCCGTTTTTTATCTCAATCTTGGCCGCGGCGTACCCTGGATCTTTGGTCTGTTTGTGGTGTGTGTGATGTTGCTACATTATGCGCTTAAACGTACCAAATGGGGACGCTCGATGTTTGCCGTTGGGGGTAACCGGGAAGCCGCACGTCGCTCAGGTATTAATGTGCGGGCCATCTATATTAGCGCCTTTATGCTTTGTAGCACGTTGGCGACGTTTGGTGGGATCCTCGCTGCATCTCGCCTGGCCTCTGCCAGTCAACAGGCGGGAACCGGCGATGTCAATCTTAATGCCATTGCTGCGGCGGTGATTGGTGGTACCAGTTTGTTTGGTGGCCGTGGCAGTGCTTACTCGGCATTGCTGGGGATTATTGTGATCCAGTCGATCTCCAACAGCTTGACGCTACTTAATTTGCCCTCATCGCTGCGTTACATGATAACTGGCGGCGTACTGGCCATCGCTGTCATTGTGGACTCGCTCGCTCGCCGTTCGCGTTTATCGCACGGCCGTTCCTGAACACTCTCACTCATACAGGAAAAATACCCATGCATAATTCACTGGAAAATAAAGTTGTCGCAATCACGGGTGCGGCGTCAGGTATCGGTCTTGAATGTGCCCGGACGTTTTTAGCGGCCGGTGCGAAAGTGGTTCTGATTGATCGGGCTGGCGATCGTTTACAACAATTGACGACAGAGCTTGGTAAGCATGCCTTTCCGCTGGTTATCGATCTGTCTAAACCGCAAGAGATTTCCGGCATGCTCAGCGGAATTTTGGCTATTGCGGGTGGACTGGATATTTTTTATGCCAATGCCGGTGCTTATATTGGCGGGCCGATTGAAGAGGGAAATCCTGACGACTGGGACCGGATGCTTAATCTGAATATCAATGCCGCGTTTCGCTGCGTGCATGCGGTATTGCCTCATCTTATTGCACAAAAGTCCGGTGATATTCTGTTCACCAGCTCCATTGCGGGCGTTGTTCCAGTGATCTGGGAACCGATATATACGGCGTCTAAGTTTGCTGTACAGGCATTCGTTCACACCACACGTCGGCAGGTTTCAAAACACGGTATTCGCGTCGGCGCCGTGTTGCCAGGGCCGGTCGTTACCGCGTTGATTGATGACTGGCCAAAGGCAAAATTAGAAGAGGCATTGGCAAATGGCAGTTTGATGCAGCCCAAAGAAGTGGCGGAAGCGGTACTCTTTATGGTGACCCGTCCACGAAATGTGACGGTACGCGATCTGGTCATTCTGCCAAACAGCGTTGATCTCTAATCATTTCACAGACAGAAGGATGCCGTCATCAGCACGATGCACAGCATCCTGACAGTTAATGTTTATAAACTGAAGGGCAGGTCGTGTCGGTATAAAATTCGCGTTGTTCTTTCCGCCGCCCCTGCACCGCAATAACGGTTCCCTCCCCGGGATTTAAGTACTCTCTTAATGTGAAACTCCTCACAAAAATTACAACTGCCCAGTGGCGTAGAGTAGCGTATTAAAAAAACGCAGATAAAAAATAAAAATAACAATAAAAACAGGTCGTTATAAATTACCGTTAAAAAAACCAAAGATATTTAGTGATCTGCATCACAAATATTTGAATGTTTTTATTGTGTCAAGATCAATCAGAGAATAAAAACCTTCTTAATATGTGATCTACTTCAAAAAAATTAATGCGCCCACCATTAACATTAATTTAACGGTCACACATAATTAATTTATCTGAGGTCAACCATGAAAATAGGATTGGTCATTAGTGGTGGCGATGTCAGTGGTATGAATAATTTTCTTTTTCAGATTAACAGGATGACCGAATCTGAAATGGTAATTTTTGATGGTGGTATTAATGGTCTGATTGATAATCGTTCGAAAGATATATCAAAGCGAGATTTAATTGATCTGTCTATTTCACCGGTTCCATTGATTTCTTCGGGTAGAAAAGAGGAGAAATGTAAAAAGTCAGATTATGAAAAAATTGTCAAAAATATTAGACAGAAAAAAATCGATTGCCTGATTATGGGCGGTGGGGATGGATCTTTCCAGTTTCTAAAAGCACTCAGTGGGTATGGTATTAACTGTTATGGCATCGGTATGACAATTGATAATGATATTTCCGGGAACAGTTATACCATCGGATTTTCTACTGCCTGTGAGCAAGTAATTAGTGAAGTAGGGAAATTACGCAATACCGGACGTGGTTTGCCGGGTAGGGTGTTTATGATTGAGCTTTTAGGTGGATATTGCGGTGAACTAACCTTGCAGGCGGCATTGAAGAGTAATGCGGATATCGCATTGATCCCTGAATCTGTTTGGGACATTGACGAACTGGCAGATCGTATTAAAAATAAAATAAAACTGCAAAATAGCGTTATTATTTTATGTTCAGAAGGTTATACCAAAGAATACACTCCCGGCTTTCAGGGGGCCATTGATACCATGATAGGAAAAATAGAACACAAGATTGGTATTAGAATAAGGAAAACTATTCTGGGTTATGGTTTAAGAAGTGGAATGCCAACGGGCGAGGAGATTATTCAAGGCGCAATACTTGCTGAAGAAGTTGTGAGATGCATCAACAGTAGCCTGACAAATAAAATAATAGTTATTAACAATAATAATAAAGCAATCCCGATCGATCTTGAAAACTCTGAAAGACGTTTAGTGGATAAAGACAGTAACATCTACAAACTTGCTAAAGTAACTAATCTTATCTGAGGTAATTAAAATGCTTAAAGTACTCTGCGTATGTGGTTGTGGCCTTGGTTCGAGCTTTGCAATTGAGATGAGTGCAAAAACGGTATTGAATAAACTCCAGATTGATGCGGAAATTGATCACACTACGGTCTCTGAAGCATCATCATTCAACTATGATTTTATTCTTACGCAGAAAATGTTTGCTGATATTTTAAATGCTGATGCGAGCGAAGAGCAAAAGAGAAAAGTCATTATATTGAATAGACTGACAGACAAAAATGAAATAGAAGAAAAAATCGTTGCTTATATGAAAAACAAGTAACCGCGAGGTATTAAATGGACGCTATTATTCATTTTATTGTAAAGGATTTTTTGGGACAAGCTTCGATACTTATTGCATTAATTGCGATGTTAGGCTTGATTCTACAGAAAAAATCCATAGGAAAAACTGTTGAAGGGACGTTCAAAACCCTGCTCGGCTTTCTAATCATGATGGCGGGGATCAATATCATCGTTGATGCGCTGACCTTCCTCAATGATATTTTCACTCAGGGTTTCGGCATGAAAGGGTACATCACGGATGTGGCTGCTATTGCCGGGGTGGCAAATCGTGAACTGGGCTCGGAAGTGGCGCTGACGCTGTTGGTGATCTTTGCCGTCAATATCATCATTGCCCGCATTACACCGTTCAAATATATCTTTTTGACGGGTCAGGCACTGCTGTGGATGGCGACAATCGGCACGGTTATCGGCTATAAAGCCGGACTGACGGGGGCGACCCTGATTCTGACCGGGGGGATTTTCGGCGGTATAATGGCAGTGTTAATGCCGGCGATTGCACAGCCTATCGTGCGTAAAATCACCGATTCTGATGATGTTGCGCTGGGGCACTTCTGTACCATTGGCTATCTCGTACAGGCGGTGGTTGCCAGGGCTGTGGGTAAAAATTCCCGTTCAACGGAAGATCTGGAACTGCCAGATAACTTTAAGTTTCTACAGGATACCTATCTGTCGATGGCGGTAATTATGGTGCCAATGTATATCATTCCAGCCATCTTTGCCGGCCCAACCTATATCGGTCAGTTTGCTGGTGATACTAACTACATCATGTATGCATTTATGCAATCGATGCAGTTTGTTGCCGGGGTCTTTGTTCTGTATAGCGGCGTACGCTTACTGCTTAATGAACTTGTGCCTGCGTTTCGCGGCATTGCCATGCGACTGGTACCCAATGCGAAACCTGCGCTGGATTGTCCGGTTTTATTCCCGTATGCACCCAATGCCGTTATTGTCGGCTTCCTGTCTACCACTGTCGGTTCGATTATTGGCATGATCGTGTTTCCGGTGTTCGGTCTTGCCATGATTCTGCCTGGCCTGTTGACCAACTTTTTTGCTGGCGGCGCTGCCGGTGTGTTTGGTAACGCGCTGGGTGGCAGAAGAGGGGCAATTATTGGCGGCGTGGTGCATGGTTTATTTATTACGCTACTGCCCGCTATTCTGGTACCGATGCTCGAAACCTTTGGTTTCAAAGGGGTGACATTTAGTGACTCTGATGTGATTAGTACAGGTCTGGTATTAGGTCATGCTTTTCAGGGCGACTGGCCATTTGTTGTCGGCTTTATCGCTTTCGTCGCCATTATTATCTGGTTGGCAAACCGAAAACTGACTAAATGAGTCTTATTGCAATTATCTGATATCGACTTATAACGATTACGTCATCAAAGATGTGAGGAGGCTTTATGTTTTCATCATTAAAGAAACTCTTTAATTCAGATAAATCACAGGAGAATGAAATTGACCCTGATCCTGTCGCAGAGGAGGTGACGCAGGAAATAGCTTTGCTCGAATTGGCACTGGGGAAAGATCCAGCGGATAATACGACGCAAAAAAATTTAATGGTGAAATATAATCAGGCTGTAAAGATATACGCCGCCAGTAACTGCTATCGTCATCGTGTTGATGCTATTTTCGTGAAAATGGATGAGCTCAGGAACACCATCCGGAAAAATATATGAGGTAATATGAGCATTAAAGATTTCCTCTCAATTAACCAATGTATTCAGCCAGGCGTAGATGTCGGTTCATGGGTTGAGCTAATTGTAATAGCAGCAAAGCCATTAATTGATGGTGGCTTTGTTACTGCCGACTACCCAAAAGCAGTGATTAACAATACGGAGGAATATGGTGCATATTATGTCTTTGATGAAGGAATAGCTATTCCCCATGCCAGACCTGAATGTGGTGTAATTAAAGACTGTTTTAGTATGGTGATATTGAAAAAACCGATATCAATTCATGGCAGCGATCCGGTTGATATTGTTGTTATGTTTGGCGGGGTGGACAGTAATTCACATATTACGGAAGGGATTGCGTCAATAGTGGGCATGCTGGATGACGAGAAGACGCTCACACAAATCAGGCAGGCTACCACGGTAGATGAAGTATTGAGGTTATTATGAAGAAACTTATTTTAGTGAACGGTATCCCGGCTTCGGGTAAAAGTTCTGTTGCAAAAATAATTTCTGAACATTTTAACGCGCCGGTTCTGAGTCTTGATGAAATTAAAGAGCCATTTATGGCACAGTTTGCCGATATTATTGACCGGTCATTAAATCGCAAGCTTGGCTATGCTGCTTATAAATCCATGTTTAATATTGTGAGGGATGCGCCAACAAATACATTATTTGTGCTGGATGCATGGTTTGGTTTTCGCGATAAATCTATTTTGTCTGAATATATTACTATGGCAGATAGCCCAGCGATACTTGAAGTATGGAATAAAATATCCCCCGAATTGGTTTCTGAACGCTATAAATCACGTTGCGTTTGTCGCGTAAAAGGGCACCCGGGTGAAGAGTATATCCCTGAATTAATGTTGTTAGCGGGGAAAGCCCGGCCAATGGCATTAAGTGAAGTCTATACCGTGGACCAGGATCTCAGATGTGATGATCGCGACCTTATTGGTTGGATCAGCCAACATCTGAAATAAATTTGACTTTCAAACTATTATCTTTTGTATAAGGAATAAAACCATGAACACAATGACAACCGCTGAACGTCGTGGATATCAAATGATTTGTGATGCGACAGGTTCAATGATGGTCGTTGCCTGCGATCAACGTGGCGGCATGAGAACATTATTAGCAGCAACACCAGAAGAACAAAAAGCGATCAGCAATGAGACCTTAGGAAAAACCAAATATGATATTACCCAGTACCTGGCATCCGAAGCCGGATGTGTATTAGTTGACCCAATTTGTGCCGTGCCAGGAATCGTCGATGAAGGCGTTCTGCCGCGTAATACCGGTCTGCTGGTTGGTCTGGATGCTTCCGGCTGGGAAACGTCACCAGAGGGGTATCGCATCTCCACCATGGTGGACGGTATTGATGCGCGGAAAGTGCGTGAGTTAGGCGCGACCGGCGGTAAAATCATGATCTACCTGCGTTCTGATGTACCCGCCGCCAACACAGCCAATCTTGCCACATTGCGTAAAGTGATTGCTGACTTTGCTCAGGAAGACGTTTTCCTGGTGGTAGAATTCCTCACCTATCAGTTGGAGAATGAGAGCAAAGAAGAGTACCAAAGCAAGATCCCTGAACTGATTGTGGACGGCTGTAAACGCTGTATTGATTGTGGTTCTAAAGTGTTGAAAATCCCTTATCCGGGAACGGAACAGGCTTGCGCCAGAGTCACCGAGATCTGTGGCGATATCCCATGGGCGGTGTTGTCGGCAGGGGTTGATCATGCAACCTTCCTTACTCAGGTCGATATCTCTTTGCGCAACGGAGCTTCAGGGGTGATTGCCGGACGTTCCCTGTGGAAAGACTGCATTTCGCTTGATCGTCGTATTTCGCGAGAAAAACTATCTTCTGTTGCGGTTTCCCGTCTGCATGATATTCAGCAGTTGCTGGCGAAATACAAAAAATAGTAGATTAGCTCCGCTTAATCTGCGTTTGGCCGCCAGCATTCATACTGTGTGGCCAGCTGACTCTCGAGGGGAAAATGAATAGACCACTGGATCTGATCATATTTGACTGTGATGGCGTGCTGGTTGATTCCGAAATTATTGGCATCAATCTGACCCGCTCGCTGTTACAACAGTATGGTGTGACGATCGGTTTTAACGAGTTTTGTATAGAATATAGCGGGCTCTCCTGGGATATTTTGATTGATAAAGTTCGCGAGCAAAAAGGCGTTATCATTCCCGCCAGCATTAATCAGACATTTTTCCCCTCGCTGTTCACCCTGTTTCGCGAAAAGCTAACACGCATCGCCGGCACACTGGAGGTGATCAGTACTCTCAGTATACCAAAATGCATCTGTTCAAATTCCAGCAGTGAGCAGCTGGAATTTATGCTATCGCTGGTCGGGCTGGAATCGATGTTTAATGGGGGGATCTTCTCTGCGGTCGATCTCGGTCCCGGGCGTGGCAAGCCACAGCCCGATATCTTTTTACATGCTGCTCAGATGTTGCATGCCGCGCCGGAAAATACGCTGGTGATTGAAGACTCGGTACACGGTGTGACCGCCGCTAAAAGCGCGGGGATGTTCGCCATTGGTTTCATCGGCGGCGCACATACTTATCCACAACATCGCGAGAAACTACTTGCGGCTGGCGCAGATGTTATTATCGATTCGATGTTTCAACTGCCGGCTGAAATCGCCCACTACAGTGCTGAGTGATTCATCGGTATTGCTCCCGTTTTTCGTCAATCATCCCATCGGGTGCGGTGTTATTAGCCGATTGCCGCACCATTTCCGGGCTGCCGGTGAGCAAATCATGAACCATTGGCGGAACACGCATCACCGGGGGGGTTAATGCCATCTTCACTCACTGTGATGGCCTTTCTGGCAAGACAAGGTCTTGTTAGTGCTGCTTATCAAATCGATAAATCAGCACTAAGGCGATGATCAACAGTAGCATTGGCGGTATCAGGGTAGTTAACTGGGCATTGAGGGAAAATAACAATCCCAGGTTAACGATGATTTGGTCACTGATGTACGTGAGTAGACCAACAATGACACCGATGGCTAAACGGCTCCCTAAGCCGGGCGCTCTGGGGATGCTAAAAGTAAATGGGATGGCCAGTAAAATCATGGCAAGGATTAAAACAGGCCGTCCCAGCTTTTGCCATAAAGCGATTTTAAACTCGATACTGGGCTGACCAGTATTGTGTAGATAGTCAATATAATGGATGAGTTGTTTAATGGAAAAGCTATCACTGGGCATGGAGAGCTCTTTCAGGCTGGTATGCGTGAATATGGAGTGCCATTGCAAGCTAGCTTGCGATGTTACCGTTTCTTTCCCGTTTGCCCATTTCTTTTGATTGATGTTATGCAGAACCCACATTCCATTATCCAGGATGGTGGCTTTTTCCGCATAAATATAGGATTTCAGCGAAAGGTCAGGTTTGTAAGTGAATATTTCAACCCCTTTAGGTTGGTCATGTTCATCTAAGCTATTTACCGTAACAAATTCATTGTTATGTCTGGCCCACAGGGTGTTCTCGGTATTGACCGTATTATCGACCTGAGCAACGGCGGTATTTTTAAGTTGCAATGCGCGTTGCTGTAAGGGAGAAGCAACCCACTCATCCAGTGCACCTAATGATACGGTCAACATCAGGCCTGAATATAAAATGACTAAGGAAATGCTAAAGATTGAAAAGCCCGCTGTGCGTATCGCGGTTAATTCTTGCGTTTTTGACAGTTGACCAAGGCCCACAATACCACCAAGCAGTGCAATAAAAGGTCCCAGATCAATGAGACACCGGGGTAATCTCATTAACACCACCACCAGGGCCTGAGTCCAGCGATATCCGTTGGCGCTAACATCATCAAGTTCGTTGATAAAGTCGAAGGTTGTAAACAGCGGAATCAACAGCGCGGCTGCAGCAATGAAGCCAGTAAAGACGCTACGGATCAAATAACGGCTAAAGATATTCATCGGAATAATTTCGGTAGTAATGAAAATTCACGCGCTATCAGAATCAATACCCCAACAAACATGATTAAGGAAACTAACCATATTCCAGGTATGACAGGGAGGCTACTGTTGGCAACCAATGTCCGGCAGATGTTACCGCCATAAAAAATGACAGTAAATAAGATGGCTAACGGGAGGAGCGTTGCAAAACGACCTTGACGTGGCCGGGTGCGACTTAACGAGATTGCCAGTAGCGCCATTAAAATAGCATTTATCCCGCGGCTTTCCCGCCATTGCAGTTCTGCCGTATCGGCAGGATCGGCGGAACGTGATAACTCCGCGATTGACGCCGACTTACTCTTAACCTCGATGCTCTGCTCACGCGGTTTAAGGTGTAGATTAAAATTATTATAAATGCGCTCGTTATCATCGGTGCCGGTATGCTGTAACTCGTAAGCCGTACCTGCGTGCAGCATAACAGAGGGACTTGTTGGCGAAGGATCAATAACCTCGACTGAACGGGCCCTGAATACGTAAGTTTTACCGGCAGAGGGCGTATAAATCAGTGCATCAGACAGGCGGTTAGTGGTTGGGTCAATCTGCTCAGCCAGGATCATTCTGCCGTTATCATTAAGATTAAACTTTTTTGGCAGTAAATGACTGACATCCAGCTCGGACTCTGATTGCTGTTTTAACTGATAAATTTTTGCGTACGCCCAGGGTCTGCCATACATCGAAAGCACGGTTACCAGTATGCCGAGAGGAATTGCAAGGCACAAAACGGCTTTATAGATCCGTAAAGGGCTGGAACCACAGGCAAACATGGCGGTTATTTCTGAATCGGTATAAAGCTGGCCAAGCGCAATAGCGACTGAAACATACAGCGCAACGGGCAACAGCATCTCCAGTGCAATCAGCACTTTATAGAAAACAACAGATAATACTGCTTCCAGGGCTAAGGTGCCATTGGCCGCGTCAGTCAGATAGCGTTGGGCTGAGTAACTTGCAAAAATGAAGATGAGAAAACCCACAATGATCATCACTGATCGACGAGTCTCGACCATGATGTAGCGCTCAATCAAGTGCATATATTACGAACATCCAACATTATCCATCAGCGATACAGAATATCTGTTAAAGAACAGCAGGTCACCCCCTGATGTAGAGATTAGCAGGCAGCAGACTGGCGAAGGTAACCGTTAGCTAAGCGCCCTTAATCACACCGGTGATGGCTGTAGTGTACAATGGCTTTGCGCCGTCAGATACCGCACGGCTTCTGTCAGTGCGTAAACAGATGTGTCTTGCGCCCATATTCAACGCGGTCCGGCAGTGCATCCGCCATGCTTTCATGTTTCTGTGTGCAGACTTAACTCTCTGTTTATCTTTGTTTTTTATCTAAAATTTTTTTTCGGGTGCGTTAATATTGCCTGTTGTGTCCACGCATGCAGGCCATAATCAAAAGCCTTTAGGTTGGTTTGAATTTGGTTTATTCTACTGCCGACCTGAATTTCAGTTGGCCGTAAATCAATGTTAGCTCAGGTGTTGTTAAGGAAAAACTAACTGTTTTGCCTTTTAAATTCCATGGAGGTGGGCTCGACGAAACGCATACCATCGGGTTTTTCGGGTCTGATATGTATGCAAGGCAGGCGCTTATCCCTGCTGAGTTATTGATAACCTGGTCTGGCTGAATTGGCTGGTATTGTTGGCTTTTTACCATGAAACATTGGTTTTCCGATGGTGCTTTCCGCACTATCATACGTAACAGCGCCTATTTGGGCTCTGGTAATGTGGCGAGTGCCTTACTTGGTTTGCTTGCGCTTTCTTGTGCGGGCAAGGGCATGTCTACAGAAATGTTTGGCGTACTCATCGTCATTCAATCATACACAAAAGCGATCAGCGATTTTGTCAAGTTCCAGACGTGGCAATTTGTGGTGCAATTCGGCACGCCCGCTCTGGTGAGCAAAAACGTTCAGCGCTTTCGTGACGTGATATCATTTTCTTTCGGCCTGGATATTGCGAGCGGGGTAGTTGCAGTATTAGGCGGGATGTTGCTATTGCCATTGCTTTCTAAAGCGTTAGGGCTTGATGCGGAAAGCTTCTGGCTGGCCATGTTTTACTGCACGTTAATTCCTTCCATGACATCGTCGACCCCGACAGGTATTTTACGGGCAGTTGACCGTTTTGATTTAATTGCTATTCAACAAGCCATTAAGCCTTTCCTGCTTGCAGTCGGAAGTGTCATCGCTTATTTCGGTGATTTTGGCTTTATGGGCTTTATTATCGCGTCATATGCCTCTAATTTGGTTGGCGGCACGCTGTTTTGGTGGTTTGCTGCGCGCGAATTGCGTCACCGGAATATTCATAATGCGTTACGACCTGGCTTACTGGATGTGGCGCATCGAATAGAGGGCGCCTGGAACTTTGTCTGGACAACAAATATCGCGCATTCTATTTGGGCTGCTCGCAACTCATGCAGTACAGTTCTGGTCGGTATTATCCTGGGGCCAGCCGCCGCCGGGTTGTTCAAAATTGCGATGACCTTTTTTGATGCGACAGGAACACCGGCTAAATTGCTGGAAAAGAGCTTTTATCCTGAGATTATGCGCTTAGACCCACGGACTAAAAGACCCTGGCTACTGGGGCTTAGATCGGCAGTTTTAGCGGGCGGCATTGGGATACTTGTTGCGCTTGTGGTTATGGTTGTAGGCAAACCCTTAATTTCAGTTGTGTTCGGTTATAAGTACCTTCAGGCATACGATTTAATTGAAATTATGCTGAGTGCCATTGTGGTGTCGATGCTGGGCTTTCCTCAGGAGTCCTTATTATTTATGGCGGGTAAGCAGCAGGCTTTCTTAGTTGCGCAGACACTGGCTTCGGCTTGCTATATTGTTATGCTGGTTGCACTGTCTCATGCTTTTGGTGTGTCAGGGTCTGCTTTTGCTTTTTTTGGCGGTCAATGTTTAGACATGCTGTCATCTCTCATACTGACTCTATGGGCTTACCGCCGCCGTAATTTACTCAGGTTTAGTGCACCCCTGGAGAGTAATCAATAATGAGTAGTAATAAGTGGGAAACATTCTCAGCGGAAACAGTGCAGTTATTGTTTACGGCGGTGGAAGAAGATGACATCGTTAATGAACATACCAGCCTCCCGCACGTTATCGATGTGCAATGTTCGCAGGACAATATTCGGAACTATTATTCATTGTGTTTACAGTTTTGGCAGGACGGTTTTACCCGCCAGCAACTTCTGCGTTTAGTGCATCAGTTATTAAAGGGCGGTGAATTATCTGAGACTGAGCGAATGCAATACAAATATATTCGCGCCCGCTATAAACATTTACGCTTCGCCCAACGGCTCTACAGTAAAAAGCATGAGTCTAACCTTTGGTTTCGCCAAACAACCGTCGTGCTTGGTCACTTTCAGGATGCTTTTCGTAACCGTAAAAGAAATATCATCAGGTTTTACGGCAACATTTTGCGTATTTATCTCAGCATGCCGGTTTGGATGTCAGTGCATTATGCTTTACGCCATACTCGGCTGGATAGCGAAAGTGGGTTTATTGCATATCGGCAGGAGCAAATGCGCGCACTAAAGGCGCTAATAGCGAAGCCGAAGCTAACAGGAGACGAATTTCATCATGTACGTAAAATTATTAGTCAGCAAGTCTCTTATTATGACACGTTAAGATCAGTTGATCCGGGCAACCAGGATGCCTGCCAGATCTCCAGGTTTTTAGCCAATATTAATGGATTAATGGGCGATCGACATGATGAGATGGTGGCAGATAAGCTGGAAGGGCGAAAACCCTATAATGAACCCACCATGTTGGATGTGGATCTCCGCCAGCGTTTGGAGTTGCTTCTCGCGCGTTATCCTTTGTAAATTTGTCAGCCTGAATGTTAAGGGGAGAGCACATCTCCCCTTAACATATGCAGAGCGACTAAGCGCCTGGCCCAGTAGGTCTTATTGTCGCCGCCAATGTGGACACGGACAGCGCGGAGAAACCGGCGTGTACACGTAGTACGTGAGGATTTCGCGCACTGCCCGGGGCCAAAGCAGCAAGTGAAATTTGCCTAATGTGCCAGGCGCTTAGCACACTGACATTACGTGTGGTATTAGCGGGTGGACGCATTTTCCGGATCTGATTAGAATGTCAGTTATTGTATAGTCTTCCCGTCATTTTGCCCGTTATTCCATCACCGTTGCGGTTATCGCTGCTGTTAATCCCTGTACCGGGAGCAACATTTAATGCCGGGAAGCGGTAGTCCGGAATCTTCGTGACACCCGGCGGGGATAATTTTTTTTCATCTTCAGGTGTGATAATTCAGGGTTTTTTTTCGCGCTCAGGAAGAGCCACACCAATAAATCGCATTCTTGCTGAGAGAAGACCCGATCGTCGGCACACCTGCAAAAAAGGAGCACCATGATTTTACGTAGATTACTGACCATTGCACTTTTCTTGTTTCCACTGATGGCATCAGCGCATAACTTTGTCGAGGGTCAACGTGTCGTGCCGATAGATATTTCGGAACGCGGGGAATTAGTGCTGGATAATGGTGAGATTAGCTATAAACACTGGAATAGCTCGCAGCTGGAAGGAAAAGTTCGCATAGTGCAGTATATCGCCGGGCGCACGTCGGCAAAAAAGAAAAATTCGATGCTGATTAAAGCCATTAAGGCGGCGAATTTGCCGAATGACCGCTTTCAACCGACCACCATTGTCAATACGGACGATGCGATTCCGGGCTCTGGTTTTTTCGTCCGTGGCAAAATTGAGAAAAATAAAAGGCGCTATCCATGGGCACAATTTATTATCGACAGTCAGGGGCTGGGCCGCAAAGCCTGGCAGTTGGATGAAGAGAGCTCAACAATTGTGGTGCTGGATAAAGACGGGCGCATCCAGTGGGCGAAAGATGGCGGCCTGACTCCGGAAGAAGTGAGTCAGGCGATCGCACTACTGCATAACCTGCTGAATAAATAGATATCCGGCTGCGTAATGCGTCTGGAAAACACCGGTTGCCGGTCATGTACTGAGCACGCCCGGCGCTCAAGTAGCGCCGTGAATGTGGTCACCGTAATAGCGGCGATATTATCGTCTTACCGGCTAAACAGGTGACACTTACCGCAAGTAACCAATGTAATTGTAGTCCGCAATTGAGGCTTGAGGCTACCGGTGTGTAGTCATGAGCAGTATGAATAATTCGTTGCACGGTATCAATTTTTCAGTGCAGCAAAGGCTTGAATAATCGTATCAATTTGCTCTTCGCTGTGCGCCGCATTAACACTACAACGTAGCAAAGTAATGCCTGATGGTGCAGCCGGTGGTAACACGAGGTTGACATAAACGCCCCTGGCTATCAGCTCGCGCCAGAGACGTAGCCCCTCTTCTTTAGAGCCAATGATTACCGGAACGACCGGGCTGATGCGTTTACCAAGCTGATAACCGAGTGTAGCCAGACCCTGATAAAGTCGGTGTGCGTTGTTCCAAAGTTTTTTACGCAAGTTTGGCTGTGTCGCAATGGTTTTTAAAGAAGATCGCACAGAGGCGATGCTTGATGGCGAGGGGGAAGCGGTAAAAATGTAAGGACGACTGCTGTAGCGCAGAACGTCCATGGCTTCACCACCGACGGCAAAGCCGCCTATAGCCGCTAAGCTTTTGCTAAACGTCCCCAGTATAATATCTACATCTTGCTCAACGCCCAACTCTTCCGCAAGGCCTCGCCCGGTTGCGCCCATAACACCAAATGAATGCGCTTCATCGACCAATAAATAGCCGCCAAGACGTCGCTTGATGTCAGCAATTTCGACCAACGGAGCAACATCGCCCAGCATGCTATAGATACCTTCAACGATAATTATCGCCTCTCGCGCACTTTCGCCGAGGCGCAGCATGCGGCGTTCCAGATCCTGGGCATTATTGTGACGGAAACGAATAATTTGTGCTCCGCCCAGCGCACAGGCGTCGTAGATACTTGCGTGGGAGTCTTCATCAATCAGGACGATGGTGCCTGGCGCGGCAAGCGTGCTGATCACTCCCAGGTTGGCGGTATAGCCAGTAGAGAATACGATGGCAGAAGGGCGGTCAAAAAAAGTCGCTAACTCTTGCTCTAAAGCAAGGTGCGCACCATAGCTACCGTTAGCCATCCGTGATCCGGTCGTACCGGTGCCATAGGTTGCTATTGCAGCCTGGCCGTCTGCGATAGCCTGCGCGTTGAAGGTCAGGCCCAGGTAGTTATTTGTGCCGGCCAGTACAATTTTTTGATTGCCGATGCGTCCTTCTGTTGCTGAATAGACTTCATCAATGCAGGTGCCAAACGGGTTCAGACCGGATGTCTGGAATTGTTTTCGTTCGTTAGCAAGACGTGAAAATTTGTCATAAAGACCCATTGTTGTTCTCCAGTTGTGGGAGTATGGCATCCAACAATTGCTCGGGTGTCCTGACATTCAACAAGATATTTATCGGGATTGAAATATCCAGTTTGTCTTCTAACATCATCAACAGATTCATCACTTTTATGGACTCCAGCCCAAGATCATTGACCAGATCACTTTCTGGCTTTATCTCCTGATCGTTTTCGACCATATTCTTTAAACAATCAAGGATATAATCCATTAAAACTTCACGATTTAACATAGCAGCGTTTAAACACCTATAGTCAGAATAATCAAAATAGTCCTTCACGTAGCGCGTGTTCCAAACTGATCTTAGGAAACCAATTAATATATTCAGACAAGCTTTTATTGCTTGCAGACCAGTCCTGATGTGTTAATTCGCGGATTTTACTGTGGGTTAGCATCGGTTCTTTTCTGGCTAAATAGCTTGATAACATGCTGACATCGGCAATCAATTTGAGTAAAGGTAAAGGTATACCGATTAACCGTACTCGACCATTACGCACTGCGGCGCCTATTTCTTGTAAGCGCTTCCAGTTATACCCACCAGTAACACCGTCGCACAATTCATAAGGATGTACGGGGGATTGTCCGGCAATTAACCACTGGCTAACGGCTTCAGCTAAATCGTTCACATGAAGAAATGATAGCCGTGCTTCTGGCGTGCCAAGTCGGGGGAGTACTCCGCGTAACAGCCAGCTAAATAAAGGTTTTAACTCTTTGTCACCAGGCCCATAAACGGCTGTCGGGCGGAAAATTCCCAGAGAAATAGTCGAAGCCATGGTACTTAGTTTTTGTTCGGCAACGTATTTTGAATTCGCGTACCAGGACAGTTCAGGATAACGGGCGGCCAGAGAAGAGATGAATAAGAAGCGTTTACAGCTCCCGCTTTCTTTGGCGGCCTGCATAAGGCGTATGCTGCCGGTAACATTACAGTTGGTAAAGGTTTGTTCATTGTGCCCGCGAACCTGGCCGGCACAATGAACAACATACTCCACGCCGCTAACCAACTCTGCGAGAGAGTCTTGATCTTCCAGCGCACCCTGAATCCAGGCTAACGTGTTGGTTGAGGGTTTATGTGCGGTTCTGGTTAGCGCCCGCACGGTAAAACCGCGCGAAAGCAGATTGTCAACAATGTGTTTACCAATAAAACCTGTTACACCTGTGACTGCGACCGTTCCTGTCATTGCGCATAACCCGTTAACCTTATTTGTGGACTGATTAATTCAGTAAGGTAACGCTTTTTAGCCTCCGCGCGCGCAGGTTTTCCTGAGGAGGTTCGGGGCAGGCTATGCGGTGGCAGTAGTTCAATATCTACCGCAACGCTGAATTCACTTTGAATACGTGAAGTCAGGGTGTGAATGATTTGCTCACGACGTTCTTCAGAGCTCACTCTGCATTGAATCTGCAAAATAATCCTGGCGCCCTTATCCTTATCGTGCTCCTGGGTGGTGACGAAGGCTATCGCATCTCCCGGACGAATTTCTGGCTCCGATTCCGCCACATACTCAATATCTTGAGGCCAAATGTTACGGCCGCGAATAATGATCAGATCTTTTTTACGCCCCGTTACGTACAGATTGCCATCCAACAGGTAACCTAAATCACCGGTATCCATCCGTCCTGTGTCCTGAATTTGTTGCTGTGAAGCGACATCGCGGAAATATCCACTCATTAAGCTGGGACCTGAAATGTAGATATGGCCCACCTGGCGTTCTGGTAGCTGTATTCCTGTTTCGCTAAGAATTTCGATACGGTGGCCAGGAAGTGCCTTGCCGCAATTTACAAAAGTAGCAATGGCGCGCGTATTTTTAGTTGCGGCGACCGCTTTACCTTCATACTCCAAAATATCGCGGTCGACTTCGTTGATTTGCGAACCTGATGCCGCGTCGGAAAAACTCACCGCCAGCGTGTTTTCGGCTAAACCATAGCAGGGCATAAATGCGTTGCTATCAAAGTGGACTTTACTGAAGTGTGCACTGAATTGATTCAGCAAATCTGCCTGAATTTGTTCAGCCCCAACACCAGCGACACGCCAGCTAGAAAGATCCAGTTCGGCAAGTTCTTTATCGTTACTACGACGCAAACAGATATCGTAGCCAAAAGGTGGGGCAACAGACACGGTGCCACGGTTTTTAGTGATCAGTTTTAGCCATTGCATCGGACGCATTGCAAAATCTTGAGTGCGTAAATAGTCAACGGATATCTGGGTTACCATCGGGGTAAGCAGGAAACCTACCAGACCCATATCGTGATAGAAGGGTAACCAGGAGACGCACCGATCACCCGCACGTAATTTGATACCGTCATGGCTAATAACCTGCAGGTTGGCCATAACGGATCGTTGCGTGATTATCACGCCGCGAGGAAAGCGTGTACTGCCAGACGTATATTGGAGATAGGCAATGTTGTCTGGTGATGGTGGTTGCAGTTCAACATCCCTCTCTGGCAAGGCATTAAAATCGGCATTGCTGAGGATGTGTGTAGACGGCACATCACTGTTGGCAGAGCGAATGAGTGACAGCCATTCATCACTGCTGATAATAGCCGCTGGCTCACAGCTCTTTAATAGCCCCTGAAGTTTTTCAATATAAGAGGCACTCTGTCCCACACCCATAGGGATAGCAAGCGGCACCGCGACGATCCCCGCATATTGGCAGGCAAAAAAAGCCTCTACAAAACCAACACTCGTTTCAGCGATAAGCGCAACACGATCACCTTTGTTAAGATTCAGCGATAACAGGCGACGTGCGCCAATGATCGCACGACGTCTTAACTCGCGATATTCCAGGACGGCGACGAGCTGATTACGCCGATCATAGAAATTCATACCTGTACTTCCCTGAGCGGCGTAATTTAAAGCCTCCACCAGAGTTGGGAAGTCTGCATAGCGTATGGGGAGAGAATGGGTAGAGCTTGTTTCGAACATAGACAAAATAGCCATAGATTTAAGATCACCGAATAGTACATGCAACCACTGATGCGAAAGCTAGCGTTTTTGTAAGAATTTGTATGGCAATGCGCTAATACTGTCATTAATGTTAGACATATGTAAGCCTGTTTTTTATATAAAACCCTCATACTTTCTGGTTTTTTATCGGATCCGTCCATAGAAATGTTGCTGTTTTTACATCAGAAAAGCATTAAGTGGTAAAAAATGGTAATGCTTCTCCCGATAATGTCGCTCGACACATTGTCAGTGTGCCGTCATTTTCACTCACGAACTCTTGGTGTTGCGGGCTTAATTAATTATCGGTCCGTTATTATCATACTGCGCATCACTGTAAGCCCGGAGCCTTTATATCAGTGGATTTGAGGTGAGCAACGAACGATCCCTTGTGCTGTAAGGCGTTACAGGGAGTCGCGCTATAAAGAATGGCTATTTTAGTACAGCATTCAGTAATGCACAGCATAAAATGCATGATGTGCGGATACAGGCAGTCGGCATCACGTTTTATAATGGTTGTGTCGCGGCAAGAAAAGAATATAAAAAAGCCTCATTTTGGCTGGACTTAGCTAAGGTAATCATAGCGGAGTCTTGTCCGCAGCTGAGTGAGTAACAAGTCAGCATCAATAGATTGCAGTCTGGATGATAGAGGCTGGTTTATTGTGTGTTTTTCCAATAAGTTATCTGGATTTAAGGGTGTTTATGATTCGCATTGAAAAAGTCATGGATAAGCGTGAGCTCAAGTCCTTCATCGCTTTTCCTTCTTCACTGTATCGCGATGATCCTAACTGGATTGATCCCTTGTATCTGGAGCGTGTAGAGCATCTTTCTGAGAAAAACCCGGCGAGTGAACATATCGAATGGCAGGCATGGGTAGCTAAAAAAGAGGGTAAGGTTGTCGGGCGGATAACGGCACAAATTGATGCGTTACACCGCGAGCTTTATGGTGAGGATAGCGGGCACTTTGGCATGATTGATGCCATTGATGATCCAGACGTCTTTAGTGCGTTATTTACGGCGGCGGAAGATTGGCTGCAAGCTAAAGGAGCGCGAAAAATCACCGGGCCTTTTAGCCTGAATATCAATCAGGAAAGCGGCTTGTTGATTGATGGTTTTGATACCCCACCGTCTGCATTGATGCCGCACGGTAAGCCTTATTATGCCGCAAGAGTCGAGCAGCAAGGATATACGCAAGGGATAGACTTATTGGCGTATTGGATGCGTCGCACAGACTTGCATTTTTCTTCGTCATTAAGCCGGCTTATGGAACAAGTGCGCAAAAAGGTGACCATTCGTTGTATTAATCGTAAGCAGTTTAGTGAGGAAATGCAGGTTCTGCGGCAGATCTTTAACTCTGGATGGCAGAATAATTGGGGATTTGTTCCTTTTACTGAACATGAGTTCGCCACCATGGGGGATCAACTGAAGTTCTTAGTCCCGGATGACATGATTTATATTGCTGAGATAGATTCAGTTCCTTGTGCCTTTATTGTTGGTTTACCCAATATTAATGAGGCTATCGGCGGTTTAAATGGACGCTTATTACCGTTTGGCTGGGCGAAGCTATTGTGGCGTCTGAAAGTCAGTGGTGTTCGTACCGCCAGAGTGCCTTTAATGGGGGTTCGCCATGAGTATCAATTTAGCCGCATGGGGCCAGTTATTGCGCTGTTATTGATTGAAGCGTTACGTGACCCGTTCGCGAAGCGAAATATCGATGCTTTAGAGATGTCCTGGATCTTAGAGTCTAATACCGGGATGCGTACAATTCTTGAACGAATTGGTGCGATTCCCTATAAGCGCTATCGGCTGTATGAAAAGCAGCTCTAATCAGGCGGATATGCGTCGTTTTGTCTTTGACGTCCCCGATGAGTGGGGGAACACAGATAGCCTTCGTTTGTTATAAGAGCAGAGATTCATGTCATTTGAAAAGAAGAAAGGAATCAAGCGATTAATAAGCAGTATAAATAACTCACTGGCGGGTTTTGTTGATGCTTTGCTCACAGAAGATGCTTTTCGACAGTTGTTTATTATTAACTCGATATTACTGATTATCGCATTTTTCCTCGACGTTACAAAAATAGAGCGTTTGTTCTTAATTTCCAGTTGCTTTCTTTTACTGGTCGTTGAGTTGATTAACACAGCGATTGAAACCGTGGTAGATCGTATTTCTTTAGAGATACATCCCTTATCAAAGCGAGCAAAAGATTTGGGCGGCGCGGCGCAGTTAATCACTGTGGTGATGACGATTATAATTTGGCTAATTATTTTGCTTTAATCATGGTAAAACGCTGTGTCGCCGGGCAAGAATAATAACTTGCCCGCCACGCCAAGGCTCGTTTGCCGCTGTCACGTTCTCGACTTAAGTTCTACGCCCGTGTTGAAATTTCGTTGGCGTTATGCATCCGTCGGGATCCCTGCGGGATGAGATTCACCGCGCTATAACGTGGTTACATGCCTACATTGAGAGGCGACAGCAACAGAAGAGATAGCATCCAGCGCTTTTTCCAGCACCTCATGATATGGCGCTCTGGCATCCAGATCCAGAATTCTGGCGCCATTGTAATTAAGCTTAACCATGACAGCAATTTTATCCCGCAACTCCTCATAACTATGGTCAGGTTTGCGCGAAAAGGCGGTATCGGCATCAATATCAAGGCGAATGATTAACGCAGGACGGTATAACGCCATCTCCTGATACAACCGCTGCTCACTTGCCGCTAAACGCGTCTTTAGCCAGCCTGTTGCGCGCTCCAGGCCAATACCGGGCCCATCATAGTAAAACCCCGAAATCTCTGCCTGCGGATAGCGATCGCTAATAACCAACACACCGCTTTGTGCTAAACGCTGTACTTTGCGTAAATTAGCCATCCGAAACAATGAAAATCCATACATAATCAACGCAGCCCAGAGCGCCGGAGATTTGCTACTCATGCTCTGCGTTTTCTCTGACTTAGCCGCCAGGCGCCGCTCGAGCCACACACCAATGAAAGGCAGACGTCTAATTTTAGCGCCATCCTCTCCGGAGAGTAGCCCTAAATAACGACGCTCGGTTACCCAATGGGGGCGCAGATTTTTTAATAAGTCTGCGGTAAGCGTAGACTTTCCCGTGCCGTCACAACCGACTACCGCGATAAGCCCGGCAATATAGCGCGGGGAAGGATCATTTTTGGTGTTCAATCTATCTGTTTGCATTTATTTCAGTATTAAAAGGTAATCACAAACCTGAATGCGTGACTACGAAAGAGAGGTTCGAATCGCACGTAGCGACTCATCGAGAATCTTACTCGCCGGTTCACGACCATCTAAGTCAAGAATCTTTGCGCCATTAAAAGTAAGATGAGGTATGACTGTAATCTTCTCACGCAAAGCAGACAGCTTATGATCCGGTTTGCGTAAGTGCGCTGTCTGTTCATCAATATCAAGCCGAATCAATAACAGGGGTGGGTAAGAGGCCATCCATTGATACAATTTTTGCTCACGTTTTCTCAACATGCGCAGCCAGAAGTTACCGCCCACCGCCTTTGCAAGCTGCGGGCCATCGAAGCGAAACCCTGCCACCTCAGCTTGGGGGTAACGATCTGTTATCAGCAAATGCCCCTGCTGACTCTTCGCCAACATACGCCGGAACTTGTAAGCGCGCCAACAAGACAGTAAATAGATCACCAGTGAGGTTAGATTGCCCGGAGGGGCCGCAGGACGATCATGTACGCGATCAGACTTCGACAGCAAATAACGCCCAAAGGGAGCGCCAATAATGGGTAAACGGCTGATCCATTCGCCGATGCGCCCCGACGACTGCCCAAGATAAACCAGTTCCGTCGAGCCTTGTGCGGCAAGATGGCTTACCAGGCTGGCAGCCAACGTCGATTTACCCGACCCATCACAACCCGTTATTGCTATCACTCGCACCGGCGGATGATTAACAATAGGGCTAATCTGTTGACTCACATCGAAAAATCCAAGATTAAAAAAACTATTGTATGCTAACTCACCTGACGTTCAAGATATTTTTTTCACTTAGCTGTAACAACGACATTGGCGACATTCCGTTTTCCAAATGGTATATTCAGCGCAATATCGACAGAAGAGAATATTGTTATGTCTTCAAAACTCCCGCCGCTCATAGCCGTTATTGGCAGCGATGGTTCGGGTAAATCCACCGTCTGCGAACATCTTATTACCTGTGTAGAAAAATATGGGCCTGCAGTGAGGGTTCATTTGGGTAAACAAGCAGGAAATGTAGAGCGCGCGCTGGTAAAACTGCCCTTCATGGGCAACTCTTTAAGCAAATCCATTGAACGTAATAAAGTCAAAGTCAACAAGTCTGCACCGGGTCCCCTGGCTGCTTTAGTCATTATGTCTTTCGTGATCCGCCGATTACTGCGCTTTCGTCGTATGCTGGCTTTTCGTCGACGCGGGCTAATGGTATTAACCGACCGTTTTCCGCAGGTCCAGATCCCTGGTGCTTATGATGGCACGTTACTGCCTGCTAACGTACCTGATAGTCGCTTTGTTACATGGCTGGCGGGGCGTGAACATGCGGCATTTCAATGGATGGCCGAGCAAAAACCAGATTTAGTGATAAAACTCAATGTAGATCTTGATGTTGCTTGCGCTCGCAAGCCTGATCATCGTCGGGAATCACTGGCTAAAAAAGTGGCGGTGACGTCGCAATTAATGTTCGAAGGCGCTCAAATTGTTGATATCGATGCCAATAAACCACTTGATGACGTGGTTTATGCCGCTGAAAAGGCCGTAACGAATTTTATGGCAGCGCGTGAGCATAGCGATGTTCATGAAGGCAAGTCCGCCGCCAATCCATAATCATTCGCACAGGCCGCTGGCCTGTGTCTCCAGCCTGCGCGGGGTGGGTTCATTCTCTCAGATTCGCTAAGCAAATGTGCCACCGGTTGAGTTTGTTATACAGCGCAGTACGTGAAATCCCCAGTTGTTGCGAAGCCTGCCGAATATTACCCTTGTGAGTGCGAATCGCCTGGAGGATATAGGTGCGTTCATTATCCTGGAGCAAATTGCTGGGTTTTGACCCTGTATCCGAAACGTTCAGCGCAATCTCTGAGGGGAGGTCGGATACATCTATCGTTACCCCATCACACAAGTTCACTATTCGTTCAACCAGGTTTTCCAGCTCACGCACGTTGCCTGGCCAGCGCCATGCCTGCAGACAGGCCATTGCTTCAGGGGCCACCTGGGGTGGCGTTTTATTCAGCCGCGGACATAATGCGCTGATAAAGGTATTCACAAGGTCAGGGATATCACTTTGACGTTCCCGTAATGATGGGATAACCAGTGAAATGACATTCAGCCGATAGAACAGATCGCGCCGAAAAGCGCCTTTTTCCACGGCATTGTGCAAATCGCAATGTGTCGCCGCCACAATACGCACGTTCACTTTAATCGGATGCGCACCGCCGATGCGAAGAACCTCGTTCTCCTGCAGCACGCGAAGCAGGCTGGTCTGCGCCTCCAGCGGCATTTCACCAATTTCATCAAGGAAAAGTGTTCCGCCGTCTGCCAGCTCAAATTTACCGGCTGATCCGCCGCGTCTTGAACCGGTAAACGCGCCGTCTACGTAGCCGAATAATTCACTCTGCACCAGGTCGCGAGGCAGGGCGCCGCAGTTGATTGCCACAAACGATTCGTGGGCGCGATTGCTGGCATTATGTATTGCCTGGGCAAACAATTCTTTACCTGTGCCGCTTTCGCCAGTCAGTAATACCGTACTGTCGCTTCGGCTACTGGCTCGGGCATGTTTAATCGCTTGTTGCAGGATGGGGGCATGCCCGCGAATCATGTCAAAGGTATAGCTGGCACTTACGCCAAGCACGTGTCGGGTTATCGCTCTGATACGCTTATTTTCACGCAAAGATAAAATGCGTCCGCCATCTGGCGCAGGCATTAATGAAACCAGGCAGGAAACGCTGCGTCTGCCGTCCGGCATGAACACCATTTCCCGGTCATTACAGCAAGGCATGCTGAGCAGGGATCCTGACTGAGGTTGCAACACATCGTCGATATACGCGTTGTCGCTATTTACGCCAGAAAATATCTGACGCGCATAGCGGTTCAGTATTTTGATGCGCCCTGCATGATCCCAGACCACCACGCCTTCATTCAGTGTTTCAAGAATTGATTGTTGTTCGGCCAGCAGCCGGCGTAGCGTGAGCTGTTGCCTGATGGCTTCCGCTGCAGCCTGAACGGTGCCGAGGGTATGTACATTGAAGTTATCCGACGTCGCGGTCAACGTCAGTACGCCAGTCATGCGGCCGCTAACATCGCGGACCGGCGCTGCGGCACATTGGCGGTTGCGCGTTCGCAATGCATATTTCCAGTTTTCACTGCCCAGTACATAAACCAGCCGCTGTTCCTGTAAGCAACGCGCCGTACAGTTGGTGCCAAGAATCTCTTCACGCAGAATACTCCCAACCGGCGTCATGTCAGCACCGCAATAACTCAGCACGACGCCTTGTGCGTCGGTCAGGTTGATATGCCCGTCAGGGTTGTAAGCCAGCAGGTTTTCCATCACGCTTCGTGCCACGGAAATGAGTTCACTGTTCTGATTCAGAATGAACTCTAACTCTGCGCTACCCGGGGCGATATAACTGAATGAATCAGGATCAATGCCGCGACGTCTGGAACGCTCCCATGATTGCAGAATACTTTTTCGGATCCCGCGTGGTTGTCCGCCTTGCAGAAATACCTGCCAGCCTTGAACAATCAAGCTGTCCCATTCCGCCGCTTCGCTACTTTCCGGCAGGCTGAAAATGGCATCACTTTCCTCTTTGATTAACAGCAGATCATTCAGCGATTGCATAGAGGCATCCTTTTTGATGTGGAATGTACATTTTAGTTACATGTGTAGTTGACATGTAAATTTTATTTTCAGTTGTACCGACTTATTTGAGAAGTCGTTCACATAACGCCTTCTGATAAACCTGGCATCCGCTTTGCAGTCTGTATTTTAAGTTTCATACGACTAATAGCCTATCCCATTAGGCAAATTTCACTTGCCACTTTGGCCCAGGGCAGTGCCCGAAATCCTCACGTACTGCGTGTACGCTCCGGTTTCTCCGCGCTGTCTGTGTCCACATTGACGGCGACAATAATACCTACTGGGATAGGCTCTACGTTACGGTAAAAGTGACAGTATTATGCATAAATACGCGCGTAAGTTACCTCTGATTAGTGATTCTGTCGTCTGGTCCGTCCGCCTCATTATGGCGTATGACGCGGGGATGAGTGCTGATGCCATTACCTGCCAAACGAAATTTATTGAATTAACGCCATGACAAAGTGGATGGTCCGTTTCAAATTTTCATTCCGCACACCTGCGGGCGCAGGGGGGATTTCAGTGGTCATTGTTTCGGAATCAACACGCATTATTAACGTGTTGCTATTTGGGCGCTCCGCAGTGGAATTCGCGTTGACGCATTGGCGAGTCCCATCAACGTATGTTGCGCGACGTATGACGGGTGCATATCGCACTATTGGTGCTGTTTAAACCCGGTTGTTTTGCCATCGGGGAGCGAGCGACAAAAACAATCTATTCAGCCCGCCTGGGCACATAATAAATAATGAGGAGCCGTAATGAGTCATAAAACCGTGCGCGTTGGTCTGATTGGCGCAGGCCGTATGGGAAGTTTTCATGCCGAAAATCTCGCACTGCGTGTGCCTGGCGCCCGGCTTGTTGCCGTGGCCGATCTTCAGCATGGCGCAGCGCAAAAACTGGCCGATAAACTTGATGTGGCGAAAGCATATACCGATTTAACCACATTACTGAACGACAGTGAGATTGATGCTGTTGTCATTGCTGCACCAGCCCGTAGCCATGCAGAACTGGTGATTGCTGCGGCGCAGGCCGGTAAACATGTGTTTTGCGAAAAACCGATGGCGGTGACGATTGATGAAGCCGATCGTGCGATTGCCGCCGCTAAAAAAGCGGGCGTGGTTTTACAGGTTGGCTTCAACCGCCGCTTCAGTGCAGGTTTTGCCGCCGCGATTGCCGCTGTCAAAGCCGGGGAAAATGGTATCACTCAACTCAGTCGTTCAGTCACCCGTGATCCCGTACTGCGTGATCCGGCACCTATTCCGCCATGGACCATTTTCCTCGAAACGTTGATCCATGACTTTGATACGCTCCTGCACGTCAACCCGGGCGCTAAGCCCGTGGAAGTCTATGCACTGGCCGATGCACTGGTGCGTCCGGACTTTAAAGGTAAAGGTCTACTTGATACCGCGGTGGTGACCATCCGTTTTGATAATGGTGCAATTGCCACTGCGGAAGCTAACTTCCAGGCGGTATACGGTTATGACGTGCGCGGTGAGGTGTTTGGCAGCAAAGGTATGCTGCAGGCGGGAAACATCAACCTGAATAACTGTGTGCGCTATCACGCCGACGGTATCGCCATTGATACCTCGCGTATGGACACCGACCTACTGCGTGAAGCTTATGTGGCTGAAATGACGGAGTTTTCCCGTTGTATTCGCCAGAGTGAAACGCCGCGAGCCAGCGGCGAGGATGCGCGTAATGCACTGGAAATTGCGCTGGCGTGTATTGTATCCGTACAGCAGCGTAAACCTGTTCTTTTGGGAGATCGCTAATGGCCGGATATCAATTGTCAGTTTGTGCAGAGATGGTGTTTCTTGATCTGCCTTTTATCGAACGTGTCGAGCGCATTCATGCGCTGGGTTTTGGTGTAGAAATATGGGACTGGGCTAACAAAGATATTGATGCGCTGGCTGCCAGTGGTGCACATTTTACCTCAATGACCGGTTATCTGAATGGCAACCTGACGGATGATGAAGGGATTGTCCAGTTACTGCAAACCGCCGAAACTTCGCTGGCGATTGCCGGGCGACTTAACTGCCAGGGGCTTAATCTGCACGGTACCGGGCTTGATCCTCAGGGTTTGCCAGTCAAGCCGGTCGAGGTGGTAACGGGCGAGATGTGGCTGAAGGCGTCTGATACGTTGCGTTGCGTTGCCCAGCTTGGTGAGCGGGCTGGACGTGTTTTTACCCTTGAGAACCTGAATCTGGCGGTCGACCATCCAGGTACACCCTTCGCCCGTGCACATGACACGCTGGCATTGGTTGAGGCGGTCGACAGTCCGGCATTGAAGATGAACCTTGATCTGTATCACGCGCAAATCGGTGAAGGTAACTTGATTGAACTGATACGACGCAGCGGTGCGGCGATTGGTGAAATTCAGGTGGCAGATGTACCCGGCAGGATGCAGCCGGGTACCGGAGAAATAAACTATCGCGCCATTGCCCGAGTGCTGGAAGAGGTGGGTTATCGTGGCGTTGTCGCGCTGGAAGGCTGGGCCTCCGGCGACAGTAACGAGGCACTGGCTCAATTCCGCGATCACTTTACGCTTTAACGCTGTACCCACCGGGTATTTGCCTGTTGCCCGGTGACCAAACCAATAATAAATCGCAACCCTACAGGAATAAATCATGAAAATCAGAGTATTAGCTTTTTTTCTCAGTGTACTGATTAGCATAACGGCCTTTGCAAAAGCACCGAAAGTGGGTGTCGCGCTGGCAAATTTTGACCTGAATTTTGTGTCGATTCTGCGCACGCAGATGGTACAAGAAATTAAGACGCTCAATATGGACGGCCAGTTCGTCGATGCTAAAGGTGATGTCGCCCTTCAGGTACAACAGGTTGAAGACTTTATCAACCAGGGGGTGGACGCCATTATTCTTAACCCGGTGGATACTCAGGGCGTGATGCCGATGATCAAAGCGGCACAGAACGCCAGCATCCCTCTCATTTTCGTTAACCGCAAGCCGGAAGTAACATTACCGGCGAATATGGCCTATGTCGGTTCAGATTCGGCGCTGGGTGGAGAAATGGAAATGGAAGCTCTGGCGAAGAAGATGAATTACAAAGGCAATGTTGCCATCCTGATGGGTGACCTCTCAAATGAAGAGGCTCGGGAACGTACACGTGCAACCGAAGCCGTCATCGCGAAATATAAGGGGATGAAAGTTGTTGAGAAACAGACGGCTAAATGGCAGCGCAATGAAGCTGTTGATGTGGTATCCAGTTGGTTACTGAACGGAACGCCAATTAATGCCATCGTGGCAAATAATGATGAGATGGCAATCGGCGCCATCATGGCGCTGAACCAGGCGAAGGCCATGAATATTTTGGTCGCTGGCATTGACGGAACACCTGACGGCGTTAAATTTGTGCAAAATGGGCGAATGGCGCTGACTATTTTCCAGGATGCGCGCGGACAGGCAACCGGGGCGATAGAAGTGACCCGCGCCTTACTTGATAAGAAAAAAGTCGAGACCTATAACTGGGTGCCCTACAAAACGATTACACCGGAAAATTATCAGCAGTTCGTTACGGTTGATCAGGGAAAATAGTACCCGAAGCCTGCGACAGGTGAGATTTTGCACATATGCAAGGGCGCCACACGAGGCGCTTGATAAGCATTTCTTAACTGTCATTGTGTTGACGGTAAGGTGGGCAAACTCGATAACCAGGCCCGACTATGCGAGGGCCTGCCATATTAAACGCGGGGTATTCAGCGGGCGTGCAGTACAACGCACGCCGCTAAATTTTCCCGGTAAACCGCCCATGAAATTCACCGCTGCGTTGATCAAACCCGACCCGCGTGACGGTTATCCCTTTGTTGTGATATTTGGTTTGGATAGCATCCAGGGCGGCGATACTGGAGACATCTAAAATCTGCGAATGTGTCAAATCAATGGTGACATGCGGTGGATCCTCGGCGTAACAAAATCGTTCGACGATCTCATTACTGCTGCCGAAAAAAAGCGGCCCATGGATCTCGTCACGCACCTGTTGACCGTCGTCGCCGATAGTGCGCACTGCGCGGATGACATTAGCGGCACGGCGGGCGAAAAGCGCTATGGCAAGCAGCACACCGCTGACTATGCCGATAGCCAGGTTCGAAGTCCAAACGGTGATGCCGATGGTCGTCACCATCACCAGGGTTTCCGACAAGGGCATTCGTTTCAGTGTCGAAGGGCGTATGCTATGCCAGTTAATGATTTTTAACGCTACGATCATCATAATCCCCGCCAGCACAACCATCGGAATTTTCGCCATAATGTGGCTTAAACTGGTCACCAGTAAAAGCAGCGCCAGCCCTGCCGATAGGGTGGAGATTCGGGTTCTGGCCTGGCCGAGTTCTACATTCACGATGGTTTGGCCTATCATGGCGCAACCGGCGATGCCGCCATAAAAACCGGTGCAAAGGTTGGCCACGCCCTGGCCCCAGGATTCTCGACTCATTTGCGAGTGGCTATCGGTAATCTCATCAACCAGCTTTGCCGTCAACAACGACTCCAGCAGTCCGACTATCGCGATGCTCAGCGCTGTTGGCCAGATGATGGCCAGCGTTTGCAGGTTCAGGGCACCATAAGTGGCGTCAGGCCGAACAACCCGGCGGTCATGTCCCCCTCGTTGCCGACATTGGGCACCGACAGGGGACAAAGACTGTCACTGCGGTTAAGATGACAATAGCCGCCAGCGGAGAGGGAATGGCCTTTGTCAGCCGTGGGTGGGAGTAATGTCACTATGGCGATGGTAGCAATAAATAACCCATACACCAGTTCGTTCTTATGTAGCAAATGGGGGATCTGTGCGGCGAAAATCAAGATGCCAAGGGCATTGACAAAGCCCATCATCACCGAACGGGGAATATAGTGCATCATGCGCCCCAGCCCGGCCAGGCCAAACCCAACCTGGAACAGGCCCGCCAGAATAACCGCCGGAAGAATGTAATCCACTCCATGGGTATGAACCATGGGGCCGATCACCAGTGCGACGGATCCCGCCGCTGCAGTGACCATCGCCGGGCGCCCGCCGAGAACTGACGTTACCAGGCACAAAACGATGGAAGCCTGCAGACTAACCATCGGCCCCACCCCGACGATGACAGAAAAGGAAATGACTTCCGGAATCAAGGCCAGCGCGGTGATAACGCCGGCTAATATCTCCCGTACCAGTAGCTGCGGGGAGCGTAGCGCAGTAGCGACATTACAGGTGCTGTGAGTAGAGAGGTGCGGCGCTGTTTGTGGGGACATAACATAAATAATATTCACTCGTTGGCAGGCGTAGGACGACCGGCATAGGCAACACAGCGGAAACCGATGTGGCAGGTGGCGGTATCAAGCGTTTGTCCCTGCCTCGCTGCCGGCCGGTAACGCAGGCAGTAATTGGGGGCACATAAATGCGATCCGCCTTTTACCACTCTTCGGTCATCAAGGACAAGGCCGTTGGCGGGAATACAGCAGTTTTTTTTCCCGGCTGCC
This sequence comes from Enterobacterales bacterium, assembly GCA_015655145.1. Lineage (GTDB taxonomy): Bacteria > Pseudomonadota > Gammaproteobacteria > Enterobacterales > Enterobacteriaceae > JAATFO01. The sequence goes on from JAATFO010000049.1 coordinate 116,595, forward strand.
GGCTGGGGCGTAAACAGCGAGCGGGTCCATTCCCACACATTCCCCGTGACGTCATAGAGCCCGTAGCCATTGGCGGGAAAAGATTTCACTGGTGAGGTTCCCGTAAAACCGTCCAGCGCCAGGTTCTCCCAGGGGAACCGCCCCTGCCAGGTGTTGGCCACGAAATCGCCACCTGGGGAAAATTCATTCCCCCAGGCATAAATGGCGTCATCAAGCCCGCCGCGGGCGGCGTACTCCCATTCTTCTTCCGTTGGAAGCGCTTTCCCCGCCCAGGCAGCATAAGCGCAGGCGTCGCCATAGGTTACATGTACCACCGGATGCTGTTCACGCCCTTGCAGTGTGCTATCGGGCCCCAGCGGGTGTTGCCAGTCTGCGCCGGGCAGATAGCGCCACCAGGCCCGGTAGTCCTGTAAACTTACCGGGCCTGCCGGTGGCGTAAAAACCAGCGAACCTGGCACCAGCAACGCGGGATCCGCCTGCCGGTAAAGGGCTGGGTCGGGTGACTGTTCCATCTCCGTGACGTAACCGGTCGCATCAATAAAGGAGGCGAACTGCGCATTGGTGACCGGGCAGGGATCGATCCAAAAACCGGCCACCTGCACGTGCCGTAGCGGGCGTTCTTCCGGATAGAAGTTTTCCGATCCCATAGTGAACTCCCCCGATGGGATCCAAACCATCTCCTTGCGACGACCAATAGCGCCGGGGTGACGTTTGAGGTCGTTCTCTTTTACGCCGGAGGCCCCGGCAGATTGATATATTTTCATCGTGATGACTCAGTGGGCGCTTCCTGTAACACAAAATCCAGCGGTGCGCCGGGTGGAATAATCGTTTCCTGTTTCACGCTCTCGTCAAAATCATGCACCACACGGTGAGCATGCTGCATCACCCACCAACGCACGTAGCGCTGATTAACGGCTTCCCGTACTTTAGGATCTTCCTGTAAATGGGAAATACGGGCGAAGCCCAACGGCAGTTCGGGATCGTGAAAATGCTGTTGACGTTTGAAGTTGATTTTAAAGTCTTTCCATTTAACGGCATGCAGTTCGTCGTTCAGCCATACCATGCAGGAATCCCGGTTGGACCTTGCTTGTTCCCCAAGGAAAAACGCCCGCTGATCAATACCATCGATAAGCCGGTCCTTCGGGGGGGCGCTGCCAGCAAACCCTAACAGGGTGGTGAACATATCGGTAACGTGAACCATTTTATTGCTCTCGATGCCGGGCTGAATATGCCCGGGCCAGCGCATCAACAGCGGGGTACGGATGCCGCCTTCCGCTGAACTGAAATAGGATCCGTCGAAGAAACCGCCGGTGCCGCGGCCGGCCAGATGATCTTCCGCACCATTATCGCCGCACAACACCACGATGGTATTGTCGGCGATACCCAGTTCGTCCAATTGATCCAGCAATACACTGAAATCATGATCCAGCATCAACAGGCAGTCGCCCCAGTCGTCGTTGGTGCTCTTGCCCACGAACTCATCTTTTGGGATCATTGGGAAATGCATCAGCGAATGATTGAAGTAAAGGAAGAAGGGATTATCTGCCGCCACGCTGCGTTGAATGAAGTCGATGCCGCGCTTTTGGTATTCCAGATCGCAATCTTTCTTCATTTGCAGGGTTAACTGTTGGTCTAAAATGGGATGGCAGCCTTCACCCTTGCGGCCTTCGTGCATGTAGGAATAGCCGTCGCGTTCAGGCACGTAGTGGGGATCTTCCAGCCACATGCACTCATCATAAGTGCGCAGCGGACCATACCACTCGTCAAAACCATGATCGGTCGGCCAGCGGCCATCTTCGGCGCCACTATGCCATTTCCCCTGGCAACAAGATACATAGCCTTCGTCCGCCAAAATTTCGGCGATGGTTTTTTCCCACGATACCAGCCCGCCGGAATTGCCCGCCAACGCAATGGTATGGTTGCCGGGAGCAACGATATTGCGAATAGAAAGCACCCTGGAATGACTTTCGTAACCCATTTGCCGCATGGTTATACCAAACCCTTGCAGGCTGCTGCCCAGATCCTGAAATGCCCGCGGTGTGGCAACGAAAGTGCCTTTACCGTGAACACGGAAAATCAAGCCATTACTTTGTAGATCGCTCAGTGCCTGGCGCACAGTGATACGGCTAACGCCGAAGGTTAAGATCATCTCGCTTTCTGATGGCATTTTTTGATTCGGACGGTATATCCCTTCAAGGATCCTGGTGTGGAGAATGTGTTTGATCTGCTCGTAAAGCGGGCTGGGTGTATCCAGATGCACAGACAGCCGTTCATCTGCCGTTTCCGAAATGACAGTCAGTTTGGGTTTTTGATGTTCATTGCTGATCGTTTTTTGGTCATTTGATATGACATGTTATGATAATTACGGTACAAATAGACCCATGAAAGATGAAATAAAAATATCTGCAATCGATTACTGGAAATTACATAACCTGTGTTCACTGGCCGGATGTACAGGAAAACGCGCCCAGGAAATCAAGAGATCTTCGGTGTTGGAACCTTTAATGGTCACTGCGGAATAAAAGTCGAGTCAGTACCGGACACATCCTGATTTCAGGTGTGTGGTACAGTGTAGTCAACGTTGTGAAAATTATACGAATTATCTTATCTCACGTCATAGTTTGAAAAAAGATGATGTGGCGAGTCAGTCGTTTGATGTATGTGCAAATTCAGATTATGCCGCCCTGGTCACAGTCAGCCTGGTGCTGCGCCATACGATATTGGAAGGCGCCCTATATCCAGTAAACTGCCGTGAGGCCGCAGTAATTATCGGTGGTATTTTGCGAAGAGGAGTACGCGGGTTGATTGACGCTTATTCCGTGATAGTCATTTCTTCGCAGATCCATGAAATAAAAGTATCAATATCCTGGTTGTTACGGTTGTTTCTCAGAACATGAAAGCTTCTGGGGGAAGTAATGCTCTTTTTTATCGGACGGACAAGACGCCCACGTAGCAGCAAGTTATCCGTTAGCAGCGAACTGCCTAATGCAACACCTTGTCCGTTACAGGCCGCCTGAATGAGTTGATCGTAATGGCTGAATTGAAAACCTTGAAAGGGTTTTCTGTTGTCACCGAGGGTGCGAAACCAGTGTTTCCATTGTAGCCACGGCCATTTATCCAAATTATCTTCAAGGTGCAGGAGATGATGTTCATCAAAAATACTCTCTTCTGCATGGTCGAACCTTAGCCTTTTAAGAAATGATGGGCTGCAGACCGGGAAAATACGCTCAACCGCTAATGTTGTCACAAAATGCTCGGGCGTTTTCTCATCAGTACAATAACGGATCGCAATATCGATATCGTCTTTATCTAAATCCATTAAGCGGTTATCGGCGGAGAGATGAATAAGAATATTGGGATGCTTAATATGGAAACGATACAGGCGCGGCATAAGCCATAATGCTGAGAATGATGTAGTTGTTGAGATGACGATTCCCCGTTTTTTGGACCCTCTGCCCAGAACATCAACAATGCCGGAAATCTTACTAATCACTTCCCTTGATACTTCATACAGCTCATGCCCCTGATCAGTCAGGATGATTGAACTGTGCGTTCTGTCGAATAAAATCACGTTGAGGTGCGTTTCCAGTTTTTTGATCTGACGACTGACGGCGGATTGCGTTACAAACAACTCAGCAGCGGCTTTCGAGAAGCTTAACTGTCTGGCAACGGCTTCAAAAGTAACCAGAAGATCTAATGGTGGCAACGATTTTGCCATAATACTGTTCCTCGCTCAGTAACCTGGCTGACAACACAGGCGGTGCCTGTTTGCCCGACAGGACCAAGCTGTGTCCCTTAACTTAACAGTCGCTTTAGAGATAGTCGGATGGCACCTAATTTAAACATGTTCAGCGAGTTTCTGGCCGTTTTTCTGCGCATGCAGCAATACGATTTTCTTTTAGTATCGCAAAGCAACGCTCAACGCC
>JAATFO010000104.1 GCA_015655145.1 Enterobacterales bacterium
AGTGCTGATGCCCACGCTACAAGCGGAATGTTCACTGGATTTAGGGTGCCCGATCGACCGTTTTAATCAATTCTGCGACAGTCATCCTGATCGTACCGTGGTGGTTTATGCTAACACGTCGGCGGCGGTTAAAGCCCGTGCTGACTGGGTCGTTACCTCAAGTATCGCCGTGGAATTGATTGAACATCTTGATAGTCTGGGCGAAAAAATCATCTGGGCGCCAGACCGCCACCTTGGCCGCTACGTAACCCAACAAACGGGTGCTGATGTGTTATGCTGGCAGGGTGCCTGTATTGTGCATGATGAATTCAAAACTCAGGCATTGCAGCGCCTGAAAGCAGATTATCCTGATGCGGCTATTTTGGTTCATCCTGAATCGCCACAGGCGATTGTCGATTTAGCCGATGCCGTAGGCTCCACCAGCCAGCTGATTCAGGCGGCGAAAACGTTACCGCATAAGCAGATGATCGTGGCGACGGATCGGGGCATTTTTTATAAAATGCAGCAGGCTTGTCCCGATAAAGAATTGCTGGCTGCACCCACGGCCGGTGAAGGCGCGACATGCCGTACATGTGCACATTGTCCGTGGATGGCGATGAATGGACTCCAGGCGATTGCTCAGAGTTTGCAACAGGGCGGTCAGGAACATGAGATCCTGGTGGACGCTGCGTTGCGTGAAGGCGCATTGCTGCCACTGAATCGTATGCTATCTTTTGCCGCGAAACTCAAACATAACGTGAAAGGGAATGCCTGATGCATTCTTTTTTCTGCAGGTGCCAATATGGATTTTTTTAGCACACAAAACATTCTGGTTCATATTCCATTGGGTGCGGGCGGCTACGATCTCTCCTGGATTGAAGCGGTTGGCACGCTGGCGGGGTTATTGTGTATCTGGCTGGCCAGCAAAGAGAAAATCATTAACTATCTCTTCGGATTAATTAACGTCTCGCTGTTTGCTGTGATTTTTTTCCAGATCCAACTCTATGCCAGTTTGTTGTTGCAGGTGTTCTTTTTCGTGGCCAATATCTATGGCTGGTATGCCTGGAGCCGTCAGACCATGGCTAACCAGGCAGAACTGCGCATTCGCTGGCTACCGTTGTCAAAAGCAATTGGCTGGGGAGCGGTTTGTGTTGTCGCTATTGCGTTAATGACGGTGTTTATTGATCCGGTCTTCGCATTTCTGACCGACATTGCCGGAACTCTGATGCAAAAAATGGGGCTGCAGGTCACGATGCCAACGTTGCAACCGGATGCTTTCCCTTTCTGGGATTCCTGCATGATGGTGTTGTCAATGGTGGCGATGGTGCTGATGACGCGGAAATATGTTGAAAACTGGCTGATCTGGGTGGTGATTAACCTTATCAGTGTGATGATTTTTGCCCGTCAGGGAGTGTATGCGATGTCGCTTGAGTACGTCATACTGACGCTGATTTCATTAAATGGTTCATGGTTATGGATAAAAAGTGCCGGTGAACGTGGCTCACGGGCACTGTCATAAACTCAATGGTGATGGGCATGGTGGGCATGGGGCTGAGATGAGGCCTCAAGCGTCAGGTCACAGTCCTCGCCATCACAATGTTGATATTCTATCTGCACGGTTGCGTGATCAATCTGGTAGCGCTGGTGCAGGTAATCATGGATGCGCTGTAGCAGTACGTCATGATCGTAGGGTGGAACGACCTGAACATGCAATGTCATCACGGGTTTTTCACCCACCTGCCAGACATGAACATGGTGAACATTACGTACTTCGGCAATATTTCGCGTCAGGTCACGCTTTAGTTTATCCACATCGACTGAGCCTGGCGCACCTTCCAGCAACTCATGCAGACTCTCTTTCATCAGTGACCACGCACTGCGCAGCACCAAAATTGAAACCAGAATTGACAAAATGGGGTCAACAGGGGTCCAGCCGGTAAACAAGATGATCAGCGCGGCGGCTACCGCGCCCACCGAACCCAACATGTCGCCCATTACGTGTAGCGCGGCAGCGCGTACATTCATGTTTTTCTCGCCGTCTCCATGGTGCAGTAACCAGAATGACAGTAAATTGGCCAGTAAGCCGGCGATGGCGATGGTCAGCATGAGACCACCTGCAACGGGTTGCGGCTGGTAAAATCGCTGAATTGCTTCCCAGACGATCAACGCAGTAATGACCAGCAGCGCAAGAGCATTGACAAAAGCGGCCAGCGTGGTCAGCCGCAGCCAGCCAAAAGTGTGGCGAGCGTTAGGTTGACGTTGAGCAAAGTGCACTGCCAGCAAGGCCATCAGCAGGGCTGCGGCATCGGTCAACATATGGCCGGCGTCAGCCAGCAAGGCGAGCGAACCGGAAAGAAAACCACCAATGACCTCAGCCACCATAAACAGGGCGGTGGTCGTAAATGCCGCCAGCAAACGTGAACGGTTGCTGCTTCCCTCTGAGTGTGTATGTGTATGTTGGTGCGCCATAATTCTCCCGTTTTGCGTGACCTGCCAGTTAATTATATCAATAAATGTCACTCGGGCGTGACGTCAGAGTGTTTTCTTCATCCATATTGTCGGTATCAATGATGAGGCATTACCGGCGTAGCGTCTGTTTTACCAGGGGGGACTTCACTGACCATTTTGCACCAGGCCCATGAATAAACGGTGGGTGGCAATGATACCTGGCGTGAGTGGCTTTTAATCACTGGCAGGGTAACTGAAATCGTTATATTCGTCATCTTTCATCTTAGCGATGGGCCGTTAGCCGAATCATGCTCAGGTGTACCTCATATCGGAATGTCCTTGTCCGTCTCTGTGTTGCAACGAGGCGAAATAGTGCCGCAGTTTTGATAAAATCAGCGGAAAGTGCGGAATAGTGCGTTTTTATCTCTGCGGTGTTGGGCCAAAGTCGATTTACAGTGTGTGGTTGACGGGATAGATTGGTCGGGTTGTGTCCGGTGAGCGCCGGACAGATAAATTAATGGATAAGTTATGAATTACCAGAATGATGATCTGAGAATCAAAGCAATAAAAGAATTACTGCCGCCGGTGGCGCTGCTTGAAAAATTTCCAGCGACGGAGACTGCGGCAGAGACCGTCACGCGTGCGCGTCAGGCTTGTCACCAAATCCTTAGCCACGACGATGATCGTTTGCTGGTGGTTATCGGGCCGTGTTCGATCCACGATACCAAAGCTGCCAAAGAGTATGCGACACGCCTGTTGAAATTACGTCGGGAACTCAGTGGGGATCTGGAAGTGGTGATGCGGGTCTATTTTGAAAAACCACGCACCACGGTTGGCTGGAAAGGACTGATTAATGATCCGTATATGGATGGCAGTTTCCAGATTAATGAAGGTTTACGTATAGCGCGTAAATTGCTACTTGATATCAATGATATGGGGTTGCCTGCCGCTGGCGAGTTCCTTGATATGATCACGCCGCAATACGTTGCCGATCTGATGAGTTGGGGCGCAATTGGGGCACGTACCACTGAATCGCAAGTCCACCGTGAACTTTCTTCAGGCCTCTCCTGCCCGGTCGGGTTTAAGAATGGTACCGACGGGACGATTAAAGTGGCGATTGACGCTATCAATGCGGCCAGCGCGCCACACTGTTTTCTTTCTGTGACCAAGTATGGTCATTCGGCGATAGTTGAAACCAGCGGGAATCATGATTGCCATATCATTCTGCGTGGCGGGAAAGAGCCTAATTATAGCGCGCATCATGTTAATGCGGTGAAAGCCGGGTTGGAGAAAGCCGGTCTGGCGGCGCAGGTGATGATTGATTTCAGCCATGCCAACAGCAGTAAACAATATAAGAAGCAAATGTTGGTTGCCGATGATGTCGCGCAGCAGATCGCCAATGGCGATAAGGCGATTATCGGGGTGATGATTGAAAGCCACCTGGTGGAAGGTAATCAGGATTTGGAAAGCGCTGAGCCGCTGGTGTATGGCAAAAGTATCACTGATGCCTGTATCGGCTGGGATGACACCGAAAAAGTTCTGCGTCAGTTAGCAACAGCGGTCAGGGCGCGGCGCGGTTAGCGTATCACCAAATAAAATCAGCCCGGGGCTAACAGCGATCGGTTAAGCAACATGATCGGTTGAACGAGCCGGTGGTCAGGCGACAAGGGCCTCATCAATTCTCTGATGGGGCTTTTTTATGCTTTCTACCGGGCTTGACGATACCCAGACCTGGGCTGAACCCGCTTCAC